>JAFGGF010000267.1 GCA_016930735.1 Prolixibacteraceae bacterium | reverse complement strand
AATTATGTGTAAAAATACAATAATCGTAATATGTGTTTGACAGCATAATATTCTATATGCGATTCATGAATTCTTTTAATAGATATTGTATTCTGAATTTTTATGGATTAAAAAAACAAAAGACGTTCAATTTCTTAAACGTCTTTTATTGTACTCCGGACGGGATTCGAACCCATGACCTACTGCTTAGAAGGCAGTTGCTCTATCCAACTGAGCTACCGAAGCATCCTTACGAACTTCCGGAGCCTTGCTCCGGGGTTTTGCGCTGCAAATATAAAAAATATATTTTGCCGTTCCACAAAAAATCAGAAAAGCTGAAATGTCATGATATGAGATGACAGAAAATTAGATTTTAGATAAATAAAATTTCAGAAGGATAGTCTCAAATCTCATCTCATATCATTAAAGAGTTTTCGCTTATAGAGATTTACCGAAAAAAGTGAATTACAAAAGATGAATATTATTCTCCCTGCAACGGTTGATCATCTCATCGGGCCAGATGCTCGACTGAATTTCTCCAATGTGAGCTTTTCGCAGGAAATACATACATAATCGTGATTGTCCGATACCTCCTCCAAATGAGAGGGGCAATTCATCATTCAGCAGTTTTTTATGCCATTCAAGTTCAACTCTTTCCATTAAACCACGAATTTTCAGTTGTTTTAACAAAGCATCTTTATCAACCCTGATCCCCATGGATGAAATTTCAAAAGCACTTTGCAATACAGGATTCCAGATAACAATATCGCCGTTGATTCCTTTATAGCCCGAAACTGTCGGTGTTGTCCAGTCGTCATAATCGGGTGCGCGCCCATCATGCATTTCGCCATTGGGAAGTTCTCCGCCGATGCCGATAATAAAAATAGCACCGAATTCCTTTGCAGCTGCGGTTTCCCTTTCTTTTATATCAAGGCCCGGATATTTTGTTACCAGTTCTTCAGTGTGAATAAAAGTAATTTCCTCGGGAAGTAAAGGTGTTATTTCAGGGTAATGCTCAAAAACCTGGTACTCTGTCCTTTTCAGCACTGAAAATATTTTCCTGACAATGTATTTCAGGAATTCAAGGTTCCTTTCACCGGCATTCATTACGCGTTCCCAGTCCCACTGGTCAACATACAACGAATGGATATTTGTCAGTTCCTCATCGGGCCTGATGGCATTCATATCGGTATAAATTCCATAACCATACTCAATTTGAAGGTCGGCCAGAGCCATACGTTTCCATTTAGCCAGCGACTGTACGATTTCAGCTTCCGATTCGCCCAGTTCCCTGATCGGGAAAGAAACGGGACGTTCCACACCATTCAGGTCATCATTTACACCAGTACCCTTTTTAACAAATAAAGGTGCTGTTACCCTCCTGAGCCGAAGCTCAGATGCAAGGTCCTGCTGAAAATAATCCTTAACTAATTTAATTGCTTTCTCTGTTTGATTAACATCAAGAACGGAATGATAATTTTCCGGGATAAAAAGTTTCATCTTTGTCTGTTTAAATTTCCTTTATATCTGTCTGGCGTAAAAATAATTACTTAAACTACAATTGAAAATATTATTTATAAAAATCCTGTCAAATTTTGATATTTTTTAACTTTTTTTTATCATATTGATATTTAAACCAGGACATTATTGAAAAATCAGTTTTTAAATTCTTCTTATTATTTTTGCGCCGATATATTATATGAATACACATTTAAAAAGAAATATTCCCGCCCTCTACGTTATAAAAATCTCGAAATGGTTTAATATGGTCATGCCAGTTGTTGTCCTGTTTTATAACGATAACGGTATGGGAATGCATGAAATATTTATCCTGAAATCAATTTATTCGGTAGCCATAGTTGCCATGGAAATTCCTTCTGGTTACCTGGCCGATGTTTGGGGAAGGAAAAAAACACTTTTGCTTGGAAGTATCTTAGGGGCAGCGGGCTTTTTAATCTACAGTTTTTCCTACGGATTTATGGCTTTTGCTTTGGCAGAGGTCATTTTAGGGTTGGGGCACAGTTTTTTTTCAGGTGCCGATTCTGCCATGCTTTACGATACTTTAAAAGCAACCGGAAAAGAAAACAATTACGTAAAACAGGAAGGCAGAATTACTTCAGTGGGGAATTTTGCTGAAGCTTTTGCAGGAATTGCCGGAGGACTGCTTGCAACAATTACCTTGCGCACTCCATTCTTTTTCCAGACAATTGTTGCGTTTTCTGCTATTCCGGCATCTGTTTTTATGATTGAACCGGCAATTCATGTTAAAGACCATATCCATTCTGTAAAGAAACTTTTTTTATTTGTCAGGAATTCATTGGTCAGCAATTTAAACCTAAGAATTGCGATCCTGTTTTCAGCATTTACCGGGACAGCAACTTTAACATTTGCCTGGCTCGTACAACCATATTTAAAAGAGGTAAATATTCCGGTAGCATGGTTTGGTATAATCTGGACCATGTTAAATTTAGCTGTCGGAGTTGCTTCTGCTTTTGCATATAAAATTGAGGAAAAATTGAGTAGCAGGAAATCGTCTCTGTTTATATTGGTTTCAATTGCAACCGGTTTTATTTTGTCGGGCATGTTTATTATAAGAGCAGGAATTATTTTACTTTTCTTTTTTTACATTTTCAGAGGGCTTGCAACACCGATATTAAAAAACAGGATCAACCAATATACCGATTCCGAGGTGCGGGCGACGATGCTTTCAGTCAGGAATTTTGTAATCAGGATCAATTTTGCTGTAATTGGGCCTGCATTGGGCTACCTGACCGATAACCTGAGTTTAAAATCGGCATTTATAATTGCAGGGTGTATTTATTTTACCGGATCGGCATTTGTAATTTTTCCACTATTTGTTAAAAAGGTCAGCAAATAATTTTCAATCCGTCGTAAGCCAGGAAAACATTAAGTGGCAATTCACTGGAAACCTCATCATAGAGCCCTAACTGGTGTGAAATATGGGTGAGGTAAGCTTTTTCAGGTTTTAATTCTTCTATCAAAGCCAGAGCCTGTTCAAGGTTGTAATGAGATACGTGTTCTTCTTTGCGGAGTGCATTTACAATTAATACTTTCAGGTTATATAGTTTTTTCTTTTCTTCAGGTGCAATATAATTGATGTCAGTCAGGTAGGCCATTTCCCCTATCCTGAAGCCAAAAACCGGCAATTTATGATGCATCCCCCTAACAGGTATAATCAGTAAGTCATCAATATAAAACGGATTATTATTGATCTGGGTCAGTTTCATTTGAGGGATTCCGGGATACTTGAATTTGGCAAATACGTAATCAAAAATCCTCTCAATGGCGACTTCAACACGTTTT
>JAFGGF010000266.1 GCA_016930735.1 Prolixibacteraceae bacterium | reverse complement strand
GACCTGTTCTGGGCAGAAGAGTTTATGTGGGAATACGTTTTAAATTAAATAATGAATAACTTAAATTTTATTACAATGAAAAAAATGATTTTTGTAACAATTGTATTGATATTGGGTGTTATATCAAACAATGTATTTGCACAAAAAAAAGACACCAAAACGGTATGTTTTAAAAGTAGTATGCATTGTGAAGGTTGCCAGTCTACTTTAACCGAACATTTAAAATTTGAAAAAGGAGTGACAGACCTCAAAATTGACTATGTTACAAATACTGTATTAATAGAATACAAGGAGGGGAAAAATACAGAAGATAAGCTGGCAAAGGCAATTGAGAAAAAAGGATATTCAGCAAATAAGATTTCTGAGGAAGAATATAAAAAACTGGTATCGGAAACTAAAAAGGAATAAGGCCACGATTTTGTTATAGCAAATCTGAAATTACATTGCTCCGGAGATTTTTCTTCGAAGTTTTATTTTTCAGGATTGCATGAAATTTATTTATTAGATTTATGATTTGATTATAATGAACCTAATTAATACCTGCTATGAAAAATAAAATACTGTTTTTGTTTGTTTTGATTATTTTCTTTTCATGTTCTTCGGAAACAGAAAAATGGGTGTCTGTATTTGATGGGCAAACCCTTGATGGTTGGAAAGCATCTGAAAACCCTGAAAGTTTTACTGTTGAAAATGGAACTATTAAATGTAACGGAAACCGGGCTCATCTTTTCCTTGAAAATAAATCATATAAGAATTTTGAGTTTGAAGCTGAGGTGAAAACATTGCCTCATTCCAATTCAGGAATTTTTATCCATACTAAATTTCAGGAAGAAGGATGGCCACAAATAGGCTATGAAATCCAGGTAAATAATTCATTCACAGGAAGTGATCAATATCCGGAACTTCGCAAAACCGGCAGTATTTATGGCATCAGGAATGTTTATTATCCGTTTGTTGATGACAATGAATGGTTTACGATGCGGATAAAAGTCGTTGAAAACAATGTACAGGTTTATATCAATAACACAAAAGTTGTCGATTACATTGAAGCTGAAAATGCCTGGCGCCCCGAAGGTAGTGAAGGTTTAAAATTAAGTGAAGGGACAATAGCACTTCAGGCACACGACCCGGGAAGTACTGTTTATTACAGGAATCTACGGATCCGGAAACTTCCTGAAGGTAAAAAGCAGGAATTAGTAGTTGATAAAAATTTTGATGACAATATTACAAAGCTGATGTGTGCCGGTTTTCCGGTAATCGACTACCACGTCCACCTGAAAGGAGGTTTAACTATTGAAGAAGTTGTGGAGAATTCACAACGACTTGGAATAAATTACGGAGTTGCTCCAAACTGCGGATTAAAATTTCCCGTAACCGATAATGAATCGTTGTATGAATATATGGAATCAATTAAAGGTACACCTGTTTTTAAAGGCATGCAGGCAGAGGGACGTGAATGGGTAACCCTGTTTTCTCCGGAAGCCGTAGCAAAATTCGATTATGTTTTTACCGATGCCATGACTTTTACAGATAATCAGGGCAGGAGAAACCGTATCTGGAAGCCCGAGGAAGTTTGGGTGGAAGATGAACAGGAATTTATGGAAATGCTGGTAGGTAAAATTGAGGCAATTTTTTCACAGGAACCGGTCGATATTTATGTCAATCCAACGGTTCTTCCTGATGTGCTAAATCCAAAATATGATGAACTCTGGACTTTGGAGCGAAAACAGCGTGTAATAAAAGTTTTGGCTGAAAACGGGATTGCCCTCGAAATAAATGCCCGGTATAAAACACCTAAGGCTGATATGATTAAAATGGCTAAGGAAGCCGGAGTAAAATTTACTTTTGGAACAAATAATACAGGTCGTGATCTGGGTGAGTTGGAGTATTGCCTGAAAATGATCAAGGAATGTAATCTCCAGCCATCCGATATGTTTCAAATTAAACCGGAAGGAAAGAAATCGGTACAAAATAAAGGTTTGCCTGATAATGTAACAGGGTAAAAACTTTTTAAATAATTATTGCATCTCCAAAAATTGACAACTCAGATCTCGGAGATTTTTTATTCTTTTGTCCCTATGAATTTGCTTGAAAATATAAATGTACATCCTGATTGGGAAGGTTTTTTGACAAGTCAGACTGAAAAATTTATTTCTGAAATTGAAAAAAAAATAATCAAAACCGGTTTTACTCCGAATACCGATAAAGTTTTACGATTTTTATCAGTTCCGTTAAAACAGGTAAAAGTTATTATTATCGGGCAGGACCCATATCCGCAACCCGGGATTGCTACAGGTAGAGCTTTTGAAGTAGGGACTTTAAAATCGTGGTCGGAACCATTTAGTAATATTTCATTAAAAAACATCCTTCGTGCAATTTATAAAGCCTATTCGGGAACGGTGATAAAATACAATCATTTAAAAGAAAAGTTTGATAATGAGTTTCCGGTATTGGCACCCAATAAACTTTTTCAGCACTGGGAAGAACAGGGAGTTTTGTTATTAAATACCTATTTAACATGTCAGCCGGGAAAACCAGGTAGCCATAAAGAAATATGGGATACTTTTTCGAAAAAACTTTTTGAATACATCAACTTGTCAAATCCCGGATCTATATGGTTCTTGTGGGGGAATCATGCCCAATTGGCAGTTGAAGGTATATTTTTGAATAACAGAATTGACCAGTTGCATCCTATGATGTGTTTTGATAAAGAGGGTAGGGAAAATGATTTTCTCTTCGGGAAGGTAAATTGTTTTGAAAAAACAAAAAACACAATTAACTGGACAGGTTACAATATAGATGAAAGTTTACTAAACTCAGACAGTTTGTTTTAAAACAGGAATACCTGCTCTTTGGCTGGTGTAAGTAAGTTTTTAATTTCAACCGCTTCGAGGATAATATCAATGGTTTCGTCTTTTTCGAATGATCCACGGTTCAATATCAAATCAAAATCCACTTCGTGTATTACTTCTTCACGCAAAGCTTTTCTGAATGCTATCCTTTCCTTTTCAACTCTTTTAATAAATTCAGCGGCATCGTTATGGCTCAGATTGTTGTTTTGCATAATTGTTTTTATCCTGAATTCCAGAGGTGCCACTAACCTTATGTGAAGCGAGTTTTTTATATCACGGGCTATTATATGGCCTGCCCTGCCAACAATAATACAATAACCCTCAACTGCAAAAGTGTGAATTACATCTATCAGGGTTTTAACAATTTTGCGTTCGCTTTTATAATTTTTATTGTTAAAAGCATAAAGGATTTCTTCAAAAGTATAATGGTCAGTATTTTTAAAGTATCTTATAATTCGGTTGTAATCAAGGTTTAATTCTTTGGCACACTCAAAAAATACTTCCTTGCTTAATACTTTCCATTTACGCCCCTGGCTTTGTTTATTTAAAATCTCAGCTAATCCATTTGCCAGTTTTAAACCATTACATCCCACTTCGCGTGAAATCGTAATCACAGGCCCTGATTTTTGCTGATTAAAGGGTTTGAATGATTTATCCAAACGCCTGTCCAAATAATTTGAAAGTAAATTTTCCATCGTGTTTTTTCTTTCTATTTACGTGTTTTTTAAGGATTGGTTTTGATCAAATACTTATTTGAATTGGTTTTATTTAATTGTATCCGAAATTGGAAAGACCTGATTAAAATCTTTTTAATTCCATCTGAAATTTGCCTATTTTGATATATTTGTGGGAAATGAATTAATTAAAATAAAAGACATGTTTGAAAAAAGCGTTTATATAAACCGGAGAAATGCATTAAGGGATGATATTAAAAGTGGGATCGGGCTTATTTTAGGAAATGTTGATTCTCCGATGAATTACTCCGACAACACTTTTCATTTCAGGCAGGATAGTAATTTCCTGTATTTCTTTGGAATAGATTTGCAGGGGCTCGCAGGTATAATCGATTTCGACGAGGGGAAAGATTATATTTTCGGAAATGATGTTGATATTGAAGATATTATTTGGATGGGGCCACAAATTCCCCTGAAAGAAAAGGCGGGACTTGTGGGAATTGAAAATACAGCTCCTTTTAACAAGTTGTTTGATTTTATTAAAAATGCAATAAAAAAGGGAAGAAAAATACATTATTTGCCGGCATATCGTGCCGAGAATAAAATGTTGCTTGAGCAACTTACAGGTATTTCTTCATTTATTGTAAATAAAGGTGCTTCGCTCGAATTGATTAAAGGGATAGTTAAGTTACGTTCGATCAAGGATCCCAATGAAATTGAAGAAATCAAAAAAGCATGCGCTGTTGGTTATGAAATGCATGTGACTGCTATGAAAATGGCACAGGCCGGTGTTCCCGAGCAACGAATAGCTGGCACCATAGAAGGAATTGCGAGTTTCGGTGGAGGAATGGTTTCTTTCCCGGTTATTCTGTCTCAAAATGGCGAAACTCTTCATAATCACGACCACTCACAAATATTAAAAGAAGGCAGGCTAATGTTGGTTGATGCCGGTGCGGAATCGGGGATGCACTATGCTTCCGACTTTACACGTACAACACCTGTTGATGGAAAATTTACCCAACAGCAAAAAGAAATCTATAAAATTGTCCTCGCTGCAAATAACAAAGCTACAGAATTAATCAGGCCGGGGATTATATATTTATCTGTCCATTTGGAAGTTTCAAGAGTTATTGCACAGGGATTAACCGATTTGGGATTAATGAAAGGAAATCCGGAGGAAGCTGTTAAAAACGGGGCACATGCATTGTTCTTTCCACATGGGCTGGGACATATGATGGGGCTAGATGTACATGATATGGAAGACCTGGGGCAAATATATGTTGGCTACGATGATGAAATCCGCCCGGTTGACCAGTTCGGAACTGCATATTTACGCCTTGGGAGAAAACTAGAGCCTGGATTTGTTATTACCAATGAACCTGGAATTTATTTTATCCCTGCATTAATCGATAAATGGAAATCTGAAAAAATTAACACTGATTTTATTAATTTTCAAAAACTTGATGAATATCGCAGTTTTGGCGGAATAAGGCTGGAAGATGATATTCTTGTTACAGAAACCGGTTCTGAAATTATTGGAGAACGTATTCCGATTGATCCTGAAGAAGTTGAAAAGACTGTTTCCGGGAAATAATTATTTGATATCATACAGGATTTAATAAAAAATATGGAAGAAGTATTCAAATACTTTTTTATTGGGTTTTGGATACTCTTTTTAATTTTCATCCTGGTTTTCACCCTGGTTTCTGTTTATGAAAATGAAAAGCGAGCTGTTAAACAGTCATTGATTCTAATTGTTCCTGAAATTTTACTGGCCATGTTCTTTATTTATTTTAACCTTACTGATACGTTTTATTTAATTGGAAGTATTGTTATTCTAAGTGTGATTGTACTCGTTTTTTCCCCTTTTAAAACTTCTGAATCAGAATTTGAATTTCCGGAAAAACAATTCGATGAGAGGGATATTGTTTTTTCACGCAACCTCCTGAAAAAAGGTACATTACAGTATGAAGAGTATTATGAACGGAATCAGGGATTTAAAAAAACTGATGACTTATTTAGGTCAAAACCTGGTTTACTTAGCCCGGATGCCAAATTTTTTGATAAAAAAACTTTTCAGGAAGCAAAGGATATTTTCAGTGAGATAGAAAAGTTTCATCCTTTTGTTGAAATAAAACCTCAAAAAAGCATTTCAATAAAAATAAATAAAGAAAAAGTTACTAAAGAAATATTAAAACTGATAAAAGGTGCAGGAGCTGCTTCCTGTGGAATTACACTGTTAAAACCTTATCATCTTTATTCACACATTGGCAGGGGAAACGATTACGGGAAAAAAAATACTTTAAAACATAAATTTGCAATTGCTTTTACAGTTGAAATGAATAAAGAAGCTTTAGGCTTTGCACCCTACGGGCCAACATTGGTTGAATCGGCAAAACAATATATGAAGGCTGCTAAAATTACTTTAAAAGCAGCAGAATATATAAGAAATATTGGTTATGAAGCAAGGGCACATATTGATGCAAATTACCGGGTTATTTGCCCCTTGGTGGCTCAGGATGCCGGATTGGGGACAATTGGCAGGATGGGATTATTAATTACACCGGAACTTGGTCCAAGAGTAAGAATTGGTGTTATTACAACTGATATTCCATTAAATGTTTCAATTAATAAACTGGAAAGAGGTATAATTAATTTTTGCTGCATTTGTAAAAAATGTGCGGATAATTGCCCGGTACGAGCTATTCCCTTTAAGTATCCGCAAAATGTGAATGGTGTTTTAAGATGGAAAATAAACAGTGAATTATGTTTTACCTACTGGTGTTCAATTGGTACCGATTGTGGCATATGTATGCAGGTATGTCCATATTCACATCCCGATAATTTCATTCATAATCTGATAAGGTTTTTTATCCGGAAAAATCCTGTAAACAGGTGGCTTGCCTTAAAACTGGACAATTTCTTTTATGGCAAGGCAAATAAACATTCGGAAAATATTCAGATCTAGTATCTGAATATTAGTACTTTTTACCTTATTACTAAATTCAGAACAGGTATTTTTTCTTTTACCTGATTGTTATGAATAAGTGTTTATTACTATTTTTTTTTAAAAACTTTGAGTATTAGTATGTAAATGCCTATTTTCGTAGGCTAAAGAGAGTTATTAAACTGTTATATCAGTAAAATAAATTGAGCGATGGACCCTAATGATCTGAAAAACTCAGAAGAGTTTATGAGTAATTTACCTGATGAACCTAAACAGCGGGAAGATGCTGTTGAATCTAACGGCCAGCCAGCCGAAAAAACCGGCAATGAGAAAAATTCAGGTCAGGAAAACAAAACTCCTGACAAGTCACAAACAATTAAAACAGCAAAACCTCCGGGTAAACTGAAAAAGAAAACAGTTGAAGAATTGAAAGAAAAACCAATAGAAGAATATGCAGGGGAGGAAAAATCTGAAGAAGTCAAGGTAATAGATGAAGTTCCCATAGAGCCTGAAATTTTATCGGAAGATGAAAATAAAAAAACAAAGGCAAAATTAAATGTGGTCGAGCCGGAAGAAAAGTTAGTTGCAGAAAAGGAAAATAAACCTAAAAAGCCACTAAAAGAAAAGCAAACCGAGGTTAAGCCTGTTGAAATATCTGAAGTTAAAACAGAAGAGGAACAGGAAGAATCAAAGGTTTCACAGGTTGTTTCTGAGGAAAATGTTGAGCATGAAGCCGTAACTGTTTCAGAAAAAACTGAAGTAGAAACTGAACAGAGCACAACCGAAGAACATATTGATGAAATCACTGAAAACGAAATCGCCTCAGATTCTGTTGTTGAAGATGATATCAGTGAAAATAAAACAACCACAGTCCCAAAAGCTGAAAAAGTCACTCCTGAAAGTTTAAAGAAGGAAGAAAAAGTACAGGAACAGGACTATGCTAATCTTTCGCAGGTTGAATTAATTAATACTTTGCGTGATCTTCTTGATAAAAATGAAGGGCAGGACATTAAAAGGAATATTGAAGCCATAAAATCACAATTTTACAAACTTCTTATTAAAGAAAAAGAGGATTCGAAAGAAGAGTTTATTGCCGGTGGTGGGATTGAAGAAGAATATATTGAAGAAAAAAGCCCCTATGAACAGGATATTAAGGACCTGTTAAAAAGGTATCGTTATTTAAAAATTGAATTGAATAAAAAGCTTGAGGTTGTTAAAGAAGATAACCTGAAACTAAAATATGATGTAATTGAGGAAATTAAAAACCTGATAAACAGGGAAGAATCAATCAACAAAACTTTTCAGGAATTCAGGGACCTGCAGAATAAATGGCGTGAAATAGGGCTTGTGCCGCAATCGAAAATGAAAGATTTGTGGGATACGTATCATTTTCATGTTGAGAATTTTTATAACTATATAAAAATCAACAAGGAACTTCGCGACCTTGATTTGAAAAAGAACCTCGAGCTGAAAATTAAATTGTGTGAAAGGGCAGAAGAATTATTACTTGAACCATCAATTATAAAAGCTTTTAACACACTTCAGAAATTACATGAACGCTGGCGCGAAACCGGGCCTGTACCTCATGATAAAAAAGATGAAATTTGGGAACGCTTTAAAAGTGCAACTTCCAAAATAAATAAAAAGCATCAGGAGTTTTTTGAGTCAAGAAAATCTGAACAAAAAACCAACCTTACTGCAAAAGCTACCTTATGTGAAAAAGCAGAGGATATTGCTAATTCTGAAATAGTTTCACACCGTGACTGGGATTTAAGATCAAAAGAACTTGTTGAATTACAGAAAGTTTGGAGGACCATTGGCTTTGCCCCAAAACGCGACAATAACAGAATTTACGAACGTTTCAGGATTGCCTGTGATAAATTTTTTGACAAAAGAAGGGAGTTTTACTCTAAGAATAAGGAAATTCAGCAGGAAAACCTTCAAATGAAGATAGACCTTTGCGTACAGGCTGAGTCATTAAAAGAAAGTAACGATTGGAAAAAAGCAACACAGGACTTTATCGACATCCAGAAAAAATGGAAAGAAATCGGACCGGTGCCACGGAAACATTCCGACCAGGTATGGAAAAGATTCAGGGATGCTTGTGACTTCTTCTTTAACATGAAATCAAAACATTTTTCTGATGTTGACGGAGAACAGGTTGACAATCTGAAACTAAAAGAGGAATTGATAATTGAAGTTGAAAATTTCAAACCATCCAAAGATATTGATGCCAACCTGAAACAATTAAAGGAATTTCAGCGGCGCTGGACTGAAATAGGGCATGTGCCAATCAAACAAAAGGATATTGTTCAGAATAAATTCAGAAATGCAATTAATAAACATTTCGACGACCTTAAACTGGATGATTCAAAACGTGATATCCTGAAATTTAAAAACAAAGTATCAAGTATCACTGAAACATCACGTGGTAAAAATAAAATGCGCCTCGAAAGGGATAAATACCTTAACCAGTTAAAACAATTGGAATCGGATTTGGTACTGCTGGATAACAACATTGGATTTTTTGCAAAATCGAAAAATGCAGAAGCTTTGATAGCAGATGTTGAAAAGAAAATTGAAAGGACTAAGGAAAAAATAGAACTCCTTAAAAAGAAAATCACTATCATTGATGAATACGATAACGAATAAAAATATGCCGGTTATTTCTGTAACCGGCTTTTTTTTGTAACATGGTTGTGTTTATATTTACCTATTTAAAAACAACGTGGAATTTTCCACATCAAATTTATTGTTTATTTTTGGGGTTTTTTAATTACTAAAACTTTATTGAATTGCTAGATACTAGATACATATTCGTAACAGGAGGTGTAACTTCGTCGTTGGGTAAAGGTATCCTGGCATCTTCCCTGGCTAAATTATTACAGTCGAGAGGATATTCAGTGACTATTCAAAAACTTGACCCATACATCAATGTTGACCCGGGGACATTGAATCCGTATGAACACGGTGAGTGTTTTGTGACTGAGGATGGAGCTGAGACAGATCTGGACCTCGGGCATTACGAAAGGTTCCTTAATGCACCTACTTCGCAGGCAAACAATGTCACAACCGGTAGGATCTATCAATCAGTTATCAGTAAGGAAAGGAGAGGGGACTACCTCGGGAAAACTGTCCAGATTATACCTCACATTACCGATGAAATAAAAAAAAGGATAAAATATCTTGGCAATAAAGGCAATTTCGATATTGTAATTACAGAAATAGGTGGAACAGTGGGCGATATTGAATCGCTTCCATATATTGAGTCAGTCAGGCAGTTAAAATGGGAATTGGGCTATAAGGCATTGGTAATTCACCTGACTTTGGTACCATTCCTGGCAGCAACAGGCGAGTTAAAAACAAAACCTACTCAACACTCGGTAAAGGCACTTCTTGAAACAGGAGTTCAGCCGGATGTACTTGTGTTAAGGACTGAATATGAAATTGATCCGAAAGTACGTGAAAAAGTAGCATTGTTCTGCAATGTTGATATCGACTCAGTTGTTCAATCAATAAATGTCCCAACTATTTACGATGTCCCCTTAAAAATGCTGGAAGAAAACCTGGACACCACAGTCCTTAAAAAATTAAAACTTGACCTCAGGGAAAAACCTGAATTAACAGCATGGAATAAATTCCTTAAAAAATTAAAAAATCCTAAATTCTCTACCGAAATAGCACTGGTAGGCAAATATGTAGAACTACATGATGCCTATAAGTCGATTGCTGAATCGTTGATACATGCCGGGGCTGAAAATGGATGCAAAGTAAATATACACTGGATTCATTCCGAGGTTATTAACCAAACCAATGTAAAAGAATATTTGGGGAAATGCAATGGAATTATTGTAGCTCCGGGATTCGGGCACCGCGGAATGAAAGGAAAAATACTGGCTGCTCAGTTTGCGCGTGAAAACAACATTCCATATTTAGGAATTTGCCTGGGAATGCAGGTTGCAGTAATTGAGTTTGCAAGGAATATATTAAACCTTGAAGGTGCCGATTCAACAGAGATGAACCCCAAAACTCCTCATCCGGTTATTGACCTCATGGAGCACCAGAAAGATATTTCGGATTATGGAGGCACAATGAGGCTTGGAGCTTACGATTGCAGGTTGATCGATAAAGATTCAAATGTTTTTCATGCATATAATAAACTTTCGGTAAAGGAAAGGCACCGCCACAGGTATGAATTTAACGACATTTATCTGAAAGATTTTGAAAGACATGGGATGAAGGCAGTGGGGATCAATCCTGAAACCGACCTTGTTGAAATTATTGAAATCCCTGGCCACAAATGGTTTGTCGGGGTTCAGTTCCACCCGGAATACAGGAGTACTGTTTTAAATCCTCACCCACTTTTTGTCGACTTTATTAAATATTCAATGGAGAAATAGGTTATGGATAAAAAATCTATTATAGGAATCCTTCTCATTTTTGCCATCCTGGTAATTTTTTCACTCATAAATCAACCTTCAAAAGAAAAACTTGAAGAAATAAACAGAAAAAGGGATTCGATAGCAGCGCAAATAGAAGCAGACAAAAATTTGCAAATTCAATCAGAACAGGGAAACAATACGTTTTCGATGGATGAAACAATTCCGGATTCCATTGCAAAAGAAAACCTGGTTCAAACCCGTTTGAATGAATTGGGAATGTTTGGCAATGTTTCGATTGGAGAAGAGAAGTTTTATACTTTCGAAAATAACCTGATAAAATTAACCTTTTCAAATAAAGGCGCACGGATTTATTCAGTGGAATTAAAGGATTACCGGACACATGATTCTTTACCGTTGGTATTATTTAATGGTCCTGAAACATTATTTGAATTAGGATTTCCTACAAATGAAGCAAGGAGTATTCAGTCAAGCCAGTTATTTTTTAATCCTACTTTTTCAGGCAACCATGTTGAAGTTCGTGGAGCAACTATTAAAAAAGCTGACAGGGGAGATGAAAGATTCAATAGGAAAAACCCTGGTGATTCAAAATCAGTCTCCTTTATTTTGGAATTAAGTACGGGCAAATCACTTGAATTTATATACACTTTAAAATATAATTCTTACATGGTTGATTTTGATATCAGGATGAAAGGATTAGATAATGTTATTGCTTCAAATCAATCATACCTTAGTTTTTTGTGGTCGTTTGATGTCCCGCGCCAGGAAACCATTTCAAAATTCGGTGAAGACCGGTATACCAATATACAGTACAAATATTCTGAAGGCGACCTTGAACAACTTAGTACAAACAAATCTGATTCAAAGAGTTTAAATAACAAGATAAAATGGATTGGATTTAAACAATTGTTTTTTAATTCCACAATCATTGCTGAAGAATCATTCCCCTCAGCAAAGGTTACTTCGGAAAAATATACTGATAATCCCAATTACCTTGCAAATTTTACCGCTGATATTGGATTAATTTACGAAGGTAAGTCTCAAGAAGATTATAATATACAGTTTTATTTTGGGCCAAACCATTATAAAACCCTGAAGCAATACAACCTTGGGCTTGAACGCTTGGTTTATCTTGGTTATGCAATTGTAAGGCCGGTTAATAAATGGCTGATCATCCCGGTATTTAATTTTTTAAGGGAGTATATCAATAATTTCGGCATTATAATATTGCTTTTGACAATATTCATTAAGACAATTGTTTTCCCGTTTACCTATAAGTCATACATTTCGCAGGCAAAAATGAGGGCTTTAAAACCCGAAATAGATGAAATAAATGAAAAGTTTGGGAAAGATAAACCAATGGAAAAACAACAGGCCACAATGGCACTGTACAAAAAAGCGGGAGTAAGCCCAATGGGAGGATGTTTGCCAATGCTTTTCCAATTCCCGTTCCTGATCGCTATGTTTTTCTTTTTCCCGACATCAATTGAATTACGGCAGCAAAGTTTTTTATGGGCTCACGATTTATCAACCTACGATGCAATTCTCAGTTGGGACTTTAATATTCCGATAATCGGGAGTATTTTGGGTAATCATCTGAGTTTGTTCTGTGTTTTAATGACTGCTACAACGATCATTACAACCAAATTAAATTCACAGGCAACAGCCAGCCCGGGAATGCCTGGGATGAAAACCATGATGTACATAATGCCTTTGATATTCTTTTTCCTTTTAAACAATTATGCTTCAGGATTGAGTTATTACTATTTCCTGGCAAACCTGATCACAATCGGACAGACTTATATAATGAGGCGTTTTGTAGATGAAGAAAAAATAAGGGCACAAATTCAGGTCAACAAGAAAAAGCCGGTAAAAAAGTCAAACTTTAGCAAGCGCCTGGAAGAAATGGCAAAACAAAAGGGTGCTCCACTTCCCAGAAAAAGGAGATAAGATTTAAAAGCACAATTTACCCTGTGCTTTTTTTTTGTAATTTCATGATCCTCAGTAGATTGATATAATTTTATAATTTTTTTGACATAAGCCATTAAACTAATTATTTTTTCATGTGTCAAAACTCAATAAATTTTAAATATTAACAACATGAAAAAAATTAGTCTACTACTTACCACACTTCTTATTACTACTGTTTTAGTAAATGCACAGCCACCTCAGTTCGACCCTGAAGAAATGATAAAAATGCAGGTTGAAAGGCTGACTGAAGCATGTTCTCTGACTAAAGACCAGGTACCTAAAGTTGAAGCAATTGTCAGGGAATCCAGCAAAAAAATGATGGAAATGTTTGAAGGCGGCCCCGGTGGCGACTTTGCCGAAATGCGTGAAAAAATGCAGAAAGTTCAGGAAGAACAAACTAAAAAAATGAAAGAAATCCTGGATGATGAACAGGATAAAAAATACGACAAATTCCTTGAAGAACAACGTGAACGAATGAGGCAAATGGGTGGTGGATTCGGCGGATAATTATTTCCTAATTATATAATTTAAATAAAGGTATTATGAAAAAAATTGGTTTATTATTAGCAGCTTTATTAGTTGCTGTGATTTTTGTAAATGCCCAGCCTCCGGGAGGACAAGGAGGTAATTTCGACCCTGAACAGATGATTAAACGTCAGGTCGATCAAATTGTGGAAGCTTGTGGATTGTCGAAAGAACAAACACAAAAAGTGGAGGCTATTGTCCGTAAGGGTAACGAAAAGAGGATGGAAATGTTCCAGGATATGGGAGGCGGTGGCGACCGTGAAGCCATGCGTGAAAAAATGAATAAGATGCGTGATGAGCAAACTAAAGAAATTAAAGCTGTACTTACTGAAGAACAGGCTAAAAAGTATGACAAATTTCTTGAAGAGCAGGAACAAAGGCGAAGAGAAAGAGGTTTTGGAGGCGGGATGTAATAATCCGTTTGAAAAGTTCAGTTTAGTAAATATTTGGAAAGGCCTGAAAAACAGGCCTTTTTTATTTTCGCAAATCCTTTTTTAAAGACGCCATTTTTATTGCTGTAACTGCAGCTTCATCGCCTTTATTTCCATGTCTGCCTCCCGAACGTGCTTTAGCTTGTTCTAAATTTTCAGTAGTTAACAATCCAAAAATAAATGGTTTATTATATTTCAAGTTGAGTTCGACAGTTCCCTGCGTAACTCCCAGGCAAATGAAATCGAAATGCCGGGTTTCTCCCTGTATTACACAACCCAGTAATATTATTGCATCCAATTCATCTGACTCTGCTAAAAACTGGCCTCCCAAAGGCAACTCAAAACTTCCCGGAACATAAATAACTTTAATATCTTCCTTTTTAATCCCGTGTTTTAATAATGTCCTGATTGCGCCTTCAGCAAGAGCCCCGGTTATCTCCTGATTCCATTCAGAAACAACAATCCCGAACCTCATCCCTTCAGCAGAAGGGACTTTGCTGGTGTCATATTCCGAAAGGTCTTTTGTTGCCATAATTTTCAGGTTATAAAAAATCCCCTCAAATTGAGGGGATTCAGTTCAGAATATTTAAAATTTTAATTATTCAGTTTAATTTCAACCCTGGCAATATATTTATCGATATTCCGCGCTTCGGTTGAAGAAGGATATTCTTTTTTAATTTTTTTGTACATCGCCAATGCATTTTCAAGCTCATCATTAGCTTCCATAAGGTTAGCGGCCTTTTGCATATAATAAGGAGTTGTAAACTCATTATCACTTAAATTGACAGCTTTTTGATAATGTGTTAATGCCTTATCTGATTCGCCTAGTTCAAGGTAAGCATCTCCCAGTGCACCTTCTTTTACCGGGGCAAGCAACATATCCTTGGTTTTAAAATCTTCAAGGTACTCAACGGCATCCTCATACTGTCCAAGGTGTAGATAAGAAATACCTGTATAATATTTTGCGAGATTTCCCGATTTTGTAATACCATAATTATCAATAATATCAAGGAAACCAAGGTAATTACCATCACCGTTAATAGCCAGATTGAATGAATCTTTTTCAAAATAGTTTTCCGCCATGAACATTTGCGAAGATGCTTCCTTTTGCTTGGGTTGTAAATAAAATTTCCCAAAACCCAGGTAAGCAACAACAATTAGTAAAATTGCCCCAACAATATAAGTTATAATTTTTTGATTGTCTTCAATAAATTGTTCTGTCCGCGTTAATGCCGATTCAAGTTCCTGTAAGTTATCAGCCTGATGCGATTTCTTTTTAGCCATTTTTTACGTTTTCAAAATTGTGTCGCAAAAATAGCTTTTTTTTTATAACAAGCCCGAAATTGAACCTATAAATTTGAATATTAATCAACAATTGAATGTTATCATGTTCTTTCAGTTTGGTATCAATAAGGCTTGATTATTTTCATTAGTTTTGTAAGTATTAATTGCTGATTATGCATATTCAGGATTTATCGGTAGTAAACTATAAAAATTTAACAGAAGCTAACCTCCGTTTTTCCGCAAAACTAAATTGTTTTATCGGTGATAATGGTGCCGGAAAAACAAACCTGCTGGATTCTGTTTATTATCTGTCATTTTGTAAAAGTTTTTTCAGTCCTGCTGACCTGTTGAATATCAAACATGAAGAAAATTTCTTTATGTTAAAAGGCAAATACATGAGGTTGGAATCGGAAGAAAGTATCCATTGCAGTCTGCAGAAAGGCAATAAAAAGCAGTTTAAAAGGAATTCAAAAACATATACGAAACTTGCCGACCACATCGGGCTGATCCCTCTGGTTATGATTTCTCCATCTGACTCTGCCCTGATAAGAGGTGGAAGCGATGAACGCAGGAAATTTACTGACGGAGTAATTTCGCAGTTTAACCACGAATATTTAAACAACCTTTTAAGCTACAACAGGGCATTGGTACAACGAAATATCCTTCTTAAACAATTTGCATCTGGAAAATCATTTGACCCTGAAATACTGGATGTTTGGGACCTTCAACTGATTGATTACGGTAAAAGGATCCACGAGGAACGTAAAAAGTTTATTGAAAAACTTATACCCGTTTTTCAGCGTTATTATTCACTTATATCGATGGGGAATGAACAGGTAGGACTGGTACATCAGTCCGATTATTATGAAGGTGATTTTGAAACCGTTTTTAAAAATGCTGTATCCCGCGACAGGATGCTTCAATATACAAGCATTGGAATCCATAAGGAAGACCTGCTTTTAAATATCGGGGATTACCCGATACGGAAACTGGGTTCGCAGGGACAGATTAAAACATACCTGGTAGCATTAAAACTTGCACAATTTGAGTTTTTAAAAGAAATTTCAGGGATTAAACCAATTTTATTACTCGATGATATTTTTGACAAACTTGATAAAAACAGGGTAGAGGAAATAATAAAACTGGTATCAAACGATCATTTCGGCCAAATATTTATTACAGATACAAACCGCGAGCATCTTGATGGGATCATTAAATCAGCCGGGGCAGATTATAAGATATTCAGGGTTAAAAAAGGCATGGTATTCGATGAGGAAGAGTAACACCCAAAATATCAGTGAATTGCTTCTGAATTACATCGATGAAATGAACATCGAAAGAAAACTGAAAGAAGTTGATATAATTCATGCGTGGGAAGAAGTATTGGGGAAAACAATACATCGGTACACAGGGAAAATATATATAACAAGAGGAGTATTAAATGTTCAGATTTTCTCGCCTGTTGTCAAGTCTGAATTAATTATGATGCGCGAAGAAATCCGTGTTCGCTTGAACGAAAAAGCTGGCCGGGAAATAATCACTGAAATCCGCTTCCTGTAAATTCTTTCTCAGAACCTTTCTGTTTTCGAAAAAAAGAAATCACTTTCAATAATTGCATTTTCATCACTGTCGGAACCATGTACCGCATTCATCTGTACATTGGTGGCAAATAAATTCCGGATAGTTCCGGGTGCAGCATTTTCAGGATTTGTAGCTCCAATAAGTTCGCGGAAATCTTCAACTGCATTTTCTTTTTCAAGAATTATTGCAACAATTGGCCCCGAACTCATAAATTCAACCAGCCCTTCATAAAATGGTTTGCCATTGTGTACCGTATAAAAAGCGCCTGCCTTAGCTTTTGTTAATTGCGTATATTTCATTGCTTTAACAACAAAACCTGCTTCATTTATTATTTTTAAAATCGGACCAATAGCGTTTTTCCCGACAGCATCCGGTTTTATCATTGTAAAGGTCTGTTTGCCTGCCATATTATTTTCGATTTACTTAATTTGGCGGCGAAGTTACTAAAATTGAAAGGAAATTGGCTCCCAACTATTGCAGATTTTCTATATTTGTTCCCTTAAATCCATGAGAAGTTGAAAACAGTTGACAAAGAACTTTTTAAAGACGTAGGTTCATTAATTGAATCAGTCGATAAGGTCATTGCTATAATACCCCACCATAATCCAGATGGCGACGCCATTGGTGCGGCTGTAGGGCTGGCAAACATTCTTTTCAACCGTGGCAATAAAGTGACTATTATTTTCCCTAATGATTTCCCTGCTTTCTACAACTGGATTGAAATTAAAGCTGAAGTGTTGTTTTACAATTCAAATAAAAAAACTTCAAAAAAAGCTATTGAACATTGTGATATTTTATTTTGTGTCGATTTTAACGACAGCAGCAGGGCAGGGCAGTTGGAAAAAACAATCCTTGAATTTAATGGTCCCAAAATACTGATCGACCACCACCCGGAACCGGGTAGTTTCTGTAATTATATTATTTCCGATATCTCATATAGTTCTACTGCCGAAATGATTTTCGATTTTATCACAGTTACCGGACTTGTAAAATTTATGGATAAGACTGTGGCAGAAAGCCTTTATACAGGAATAATGACCGATACAGGATCATTCAGCCATAATATTTCTGATCCGAATACCTTCCGTGTTATTTCAGCCTTGTTAAAATTCGGGATTAATGCTGATGAAATACACGGTAAGGTATATCACAACTATTCAACCGACAGGATGAGGTTGCTGGGTTATTGCCTGAATGAAAAAATGGAAGTTTTCACGGAGTATCATTCTGCAATTATCAGCATCACACAGGAAGAACTTAAAAGATTCAATTTTATGCCGGGCGATACAGAAGGTTTTGTAAATTACCCTCTTTCCATATCAGGTATAGTATTTTCAGTTCTGTTTATCGAAAAAGAAGACCATGTAAAACTGTCTTTCAGGTCAAAAGGTACATTCCCTGCCAACAAATTTGCATCAACCCATTTTAACGGAGGAGGGCATTTAAATGCAGCCGGAGGTGAAGATAATCAGAGCCTTGAAAAATCGGTGCAAAAATTCAGGCAACTTTTACCCGTTTATTTGCATCAGTTAATTAATGCATCAGAAGAATTAAAATAATTAATATGAAACGAATAATAAAATATAATTTATTGGCATTTATATCAGTGTTTTCAATTGTTTTTACATCTTGTATTCACGACCAGGAAAAAAGGACATGGGAAATGGAACAGGATGAATTACGTAGTTACCTTGAAGGGCTGATAAGTGCCGGGCATGATATTGACACAACAGCTCTTGGTGTATATTATGTCAAAATTGAAGAAGGAGAGGGGGAGTTCCCAAAACAGGGGGATACACTGACTATTGGATATGCAGGCTATTTTATTGATGGAACCATGTTTGACTCTTCGGAACTGAATTTTGAAGATGGTGAATATACCTTCAGATTCATTGACGATCCAAAGATACCCGGTTTCGAAGACGGATTAAAAATTATGAATAAAGGTGCTAAAGTCCAGATGGTTATCCCTTCCGATCTTGCATATGGGTCAGTAGGTACAGCCGTAATACCCAATTATGCCACCCTTATTTTTGTTGTAAAAATGATTAACATTAAACCAGTTTCAGAAACAGATTAATAAAAACAGGATGAGAAAATTTGTATTATTAGCCTTAATTATTGGGATCTTTTTTCAAGCATGTAAAGACAACAGCCTTGAGAAACTTCGTGAAAATGAGTTGAATTTACTTGCCGACTTTGTGGCAAGATATAATGAACAGCACAATGCTGATCTGGAACCTACTTTATCGGGGTTGTATTATATACAAGTTGAAGAGGGTGTTGGCGATTCTATTGTTGT
>JAFGGF010000265.1 GCA_016930735.1 Prolixibacteraceae bacterium | reverse complement strand
TTTATTGAATGGAAATCGTGTAATTCAATCTAATTTATTTTCTTCAAATTTTAACACCTGAAGATAAAGGTCTTCAACTTTTTTACGAGCCCAGGGAGTTTTTCGGAGGAATTTTAAGCTGGATTTTATACTTGGATCGTAGTTAAAACAATGAATTTTTATTTTATAACCCAAATGTTCCCAACCATAAAAATCTACCAGATGAATTAAAATCATTTCAAGGGTTTTTCCATGAAGCGGATTATTTGGTTGCTGCATTAACTGAGATTTAATCCTTCAAGTAATTGAATATGTTTTTCTATTCCGGCAAAGATTTCGCTTTTCAGGATATATTCATCAGCGCTATGTGAACGTGCTGATTGTCCCGGTCCGATTTTAACTGATGGAAAAGAAAGGACAGCCTGGTCTGAAGTTGTAGGAGAACCGTATAGGTTTATTCCCATCGACTTTGCTTTTATAGCATAAGGGTGTTCAGTTGAAATACCTGAAGAATTCAGCCGGGTTGAACGGGGAACAACTTCCGATTCAATTAATTTTGAAATTATTTTAAAGGCTTCTTCGTTGGTATAGTGTTCATTTGTCCTTACATCTGCAACAAAATGGCATAAATCCGGGACAACATTATGTTGGGTGCCTGCTTCAATCTGTGTTACTGAAATTTTTATAGCACCCAGTATATCTGATACTTTTTCGAATTTAAATTTCTGAAGTTTTTTGATATCTTCCATTGCTTTGTAAATCGCATTTTCACCTTCGTCACGTGCCGCATGCCCTGATTTGCCTTTGGCATAACAATCAAGTACTAGTAAACCTCTTTCAGCAATTGCTACATCCATGCCGGTTGGCTCACCTAAAATAGCAAAATCAATTTCTGGCAGGTCAGTTAAAATGCTTTCAATGCCATTATTCCCTGAATTTTCTTCTTCAGCTGTTGCGGCAAAAATCAGATTGTATGGCAAATTATCCTGTTCATAAAAATGAACAAAAGTGGCAAGAAGAGCCATTAAAGGACCACCTGCATCGTTACTTCCGAGTCCGGTGATTTTATCTCCTTCCTCAAGTGGGTAAAAAGGATCTACTGTCCATCCTTTTGCAGGCTTTACTGTGTCGATATGCGAATCAAGTAAAATGGTAGGTAGCCCTTCTCTGAAAAACTTATTAAAAGCCCAGGTATTATTTTTTTTCAATTTGAAGTTGATCCTTTTTCCAGCGAGGAAAAGCCGTATTAATTCTGCTGCTTTATTTTCTTCTTTACTGAAAGATGGTGTACGAATTAAATTCTTTAATAAATCAATATACTCCTGCATCCGTTATAGTGCTATCTTTTACCCTGCAAAACTATAGAAAATATCAGATATTTATGTTTTTATAAAAGCATGTTATTCAGGATTGTCAATATCAATATCAGGAATTGAAAGCATTTTTGTCTTTGTTTTCCACATTTTTTCATAATAATATGCTGATAAAATTAACAGAAAGACCACGATTACAGCTATATATACTCCGGTGGGCACGGGAGCCGGTTCTCCCTGAGCATAAGAATGCAAGCCTGATAAATAATAGTTTACGCCAAAGTAAGTCATCAATACGGATGAAAAACTAACGAGGGCAGCTGTACTTAAAGCAAAAGTTCCCCTGAATCCTTTTATTTTATGCATATGGATAATAAAGGAATAAACCAATACCGTAACAAGAGCCCAGGTTTCTTTTGGATCCCAGCCCCAGTAACGGCCCCACGATTCATTTGCCCAGACACCTCCGATAAATGATCCTATAGTAATCATATATAATCCGATTATCAATGCTATCTGGATTATATAAGCCAGTTCCTTTATTGTTAGATTTATTCTTGTATTATTTTTTTCTGACCGGGTAATTATCAGGATCAGGTTCAGAGTTCCTAACAGAGCACTGATCCCCAGAAATCCATAACTTGCAGTAATAATTGCCACATGGACAATCAGCCAGTAAGATTTTAAAACTGGGACAAGGTCGGTTATTTCAGGGCTCATCCAGCTCATTCCTGCAACAAGTAAAGTTAATGCAGCTAAAACCAAAGTCATGGCAAGAGTAATCTGCGATCGTTTAATAAAAATCAAACCTGAGAGAGCTGTTGCCCACCCCACAAATATCATTGATTCATAACCATTACTCCATGGTGCATGTCCGGAAATATACCACCGCAATGCAAGTCCGGCAGTGTGGGCAGTGAACAGGAGAATGGCAAAGATTACTCCAACCATTTTAAGTTTTTCTGTTTTTGTCTTCGGATTAAATAAGGTTATAAATTGAAGGATAAGCAATGAAAATCCGATTATTAAATAGAACTTTGAAAGTTTTCCGAATATATTAAAGTTGTTATAAAATACTTCGAGTTTTATTTTTGTGTCAGACGGAACAATGTGTGATGCATATTTATTCTGATTCTCTTTTAGTAGTTTAAGATAACCGTTCGGGCTTCTCCAGTCACCATTTTGTTTTGCCTGTATAATTGAAGAAAAGTACTGATTATAAGTATTTTCAGCCCATTCGGCATTTTCTCCCAGCGATGAGGTGTTTTGGTATGAAACCCATTTATTGTTTTCATGGTTGGGAATCGGGAAAATTGTCAGAAAGTTCCCTAAGAAAACATTCATCAGGATATTTACCCTTTCATCAACATTAATTATTTCTTTATCGAGTTTATTCCTTTTTGCAGGGCTTACGGCATAAGCCTGCTGAACCATTTGAGAAAGTCTGTATCCTCCAGACTGTTGCGAAGTAACAATTTTATTAAAAGCAACCATGTTTCCGGTAGCCCCCAATCTGCTCCTGAGCTCAGGATTGGCAACTTTTATCAACGGGATATTTTTCCATTTTTCAGGATTGATATTCATTTCCAGAAATACTTCAGCAGCAGGTATCCCATTAATGTTGCTTTTTTTAGCCACTTTTCTGAGAATATCAGATGCCAGAGTATTAACAGGTTCAATCCTGCCACGGTTATTTTGAATTAGTAGCTGGCTGAATTCCTGAACATGATTTTTATCCAGACGTTCCTGAGCCGATGACTGTGCCGATAATAAAATTCCGGAAAAGCCAATCAGGAAAACCATCAAAAGTTTTTTCTTCTCTTCGTGCAATTTTGCCGAAGCCCTTATAAGTTTTTTAAACCGGCTGTTGCGGTTAAATAAAGTCAATACCATACCAATTGCCAGGATTAAATATCCGAAATAAGTAACTGAGGTACCTATAAGATCGTTATTTACCGAAAGAACAGTTCCCATTTCATCCTGATCATAAGATGATTGAAAAAATCGGAATCCTTTGTATTTGAGAATGTTGTTCATAAAAATCCTGAACGGTTTTTCGATACCATCATTTTTATCGATAAGGACAACTTCGCTTGCATAGGATGATGGGCTGTTAGAACCCGGATATCTGTCTAACTGAAAATCATTCAGTTTTAAAGAAAATGGTAATTCAATATTTTTTGAACCATAACTGATTTTAATTTCCGCTCCGCTCAGAAAGACATAGTGGGGTTCTCCAACCATTCCATTTGTACCGGAAACTGTTATTTCAGTTGATTCGTTTTCAGCAGTGATTTTAGCCAGAAATGCATCATAACTGAAACCACCGTTTTCCTGTGGCATGTACGACAATTGAACACGCCCTGCAGGGTAAAATTGTTTAAATACAAAGGATATATTCTTTATCTGATAGATGTTTCTACCATTTGGCTGAATTGGAGTGTCTGGAGCAATTGCTTCTGATTCATTGCTCATCATATCAACAATTGTTACTGGTTCGGAAGCAGCAAAAGTGATGACGCCATTGTCCTCAGAAAAATTCAGGTCGGGATTAAATCCTTTATTTTCAAAACCAAAGCTTATTCCATCGAAGACTTTTATTTCT
>JAFGGF010000264.1 GCA_016930735.1 Prolixibacteraceae bacterium | reverse complement strand
TTTAAAACTGCAACCCTGGGATTGTCGGGAGGTATCGATTCAGCTGTAACTGTAGTCCTGGCAGTTCAGGCATTGGGAAAAGAGAATGTCAGGGTTTTGCTGATGCCTTCAAAATATTCATCTGCCCACAGTGTGGATGATGCCCGGCAGCTGGCTGAAAACCTGGAAATCCGATATGATATAATTCAGATTCAATCAGTTGTTGATGAATTTAATAAAACACTGGAACCTGTTTTTAAAGGCCGCCATTTTGATATTACTGAAGAAAACATTCAGGCACGTGCAAGAGGTGTTTATGTGATGGCATTGTCGAATAAATTCGGGAGTATTTTACTGAATACCACCAATAAAAGTGAATGTGCAGTTGGATACGGCACATTGTATGGCGACATGAACGGTGGACTCGCAGTTTTAGGCGATGTGTACAAAACCGATGTATTTAAACTGGCCCGGTTTATGAATCGAAATGGCGAAGTTATTCCTGAAAATACAATAACCAAACCTCCTTCAGCAGAACTAAAACCTGACCAAAAAGATACCGATTCATTGCCCGAATATGATATACTGGATCAGATCCTTTTCAACTATATCGAAATGAACCAGTCACCCGATGAAATTATTGAAAAAGGATTTAATGCTGACACCGTGAACCATGTTATTCATATGGTAAATATCAATGAATACAAAAGGTTTCAGGCAGCTCCGATTATACGCATAAGTTCAAAAGCTTTCGGATTTGGTAGAAGGATGCCTTTGGTGGCAAAATACTGAATCTGACACCAGCTTTTCTGCTTTGTACTGTTCGGCAATAGTACTGATTTAAGTGAATTTATTGTATTTAATGAATCGGTTTTCACAAAAATTTTTACCTTTGATGCTGTAAAACATATTAAAGGGTTTACATATGTTAAATTCAGACTTAGGGGTTAAAAATATACTGGAAAATCCGAAATCAATCCTGTATCTTTTAACAGCAGAGGAAAAGGAAGAGCTTTTAAATTATATTTCAATTTCAAATTATAAAAAAAACGAATTCGTTTTTAAAGAAGGAGAAAAACCAACTGGATTTATGATTCTGGTTGAGGGGAAAGTTAAAATATTCAAGGAAGGGGTAGGTGGCCGTGAGCAAATAATCAGAATGGCAAAACCACTTGGTATTATCGGTTACAGAGCATTGCTTGCCGATCAGGCTCATATTGCAACAGCAGTTACACTTGAAGAGTCTCAAATCTGCAACATCAGCACCGATTATATTATGCATCAGGCCATCCGAAATGTGGATTTTGCTTCAAAAATGATCCGCAAGCTGGCCAAAGAACTGGGATTTTCCAATTCAAGGACTGTCACTCTTACACAAAAACATATCCGTGGAAGGCTGGCCGAATCACTGATCCTTTTAAAGGATAAGTATGGTTTCGAAAACGATGGTGCCACTTTGAAAGTTTTCCTTTCGCGTGAAGATATTGCCAACCTTTCGAACATGACAACATCGAATGCAATCCGTACGCTTTCAACTTTTGCAAGTGAAAAAGTGATTGCCATCGATGGCAGGAAAATTAAAATAATCGATAGTAAACGCCTGGAGCGGATCAGTAAACTGGGATAAATCTAACTGTTAAATACTTTCAGAGCCTTGCATATGCAGGGCTTTATTTATTTGATGTTTTTCAGCATAAGCAAATCCTCGCTGGCGCAAATTTTAAATTTGTGCCTTATTTTCTTAAAACAAATATTACAAGATAATGAATTAAACAGTATTGGTGTTTTCAATTTTTTCGAATTGAAGCGAGGGACTCCTTTTGAGCATACCGATTACATATCGGCGCGTACCAGGGATTCATTATTTGTATAGTCTAAAAAAACCAGAGTCTGTAAGTTTTTAATAAACAAACTTTTATTTTGTTATTTCAGTTGCGAGTGGAGGGTTTTGTGCCTGCACTGTTGATGCAATCGGGCAGGCAGGAGAACATAATAGAGTTGAAGAACAAAAATAACCACCTTCATAAGAAGGTAGTTTATTTATCTTGCCCGTTATCTGAATTTTGATTCATAAAAGACAAAATTTTAACATTTACTGATTAAATATTAATCTCTTAATTTATTTCTGTAGTTCTTTTATACCACATGATCGGACCAATGTTATAGTATCCTTTTAATATCTCATCATTGTTTAATTTTGGATTTAAATATGGCGATGCCCTCATAAGCAAGTCATCTCCCGGTTCCCAATTCGCCGGAGTCAAAACATGTGTGTTTACGGTTTGTAATGCTTCAACAGTCCGTTTTATTTCATCAAAATTTCTTCCGACTTTCATTGGATAAAAAAAGATGGATTGAATAATGTTCTCAGAATCGATAATAAAAACACCCCGTGAATCTTTTACATTAACAGAATTATTATCCTCATGAATCATCCCATATAGCCTGGAAGCAACTGCTTTATGATCATCAATTAGCGGAAAATTAATTACAACTGGATCATAACCATCCACTTTAATTTCTTCAATTGATTTTTTCCATTTTAGATGCAGGGAAACATCATCTGTCGAAATAAGAGCTATTTTTACACCCAGTTCATTAAATTCTTCCTGCATACGAGCTAACTGAAGAACCTCTGATGTACATACTGGTGTAAAATCTCTTGGATGGCTGAACAATATCTTCCAGTTATTTCCAAAATCTTCTGGAAATCTGATTTCTCCATTGGTTGAATTGGCTGTAAAGGAAGGTGCTTTCTGCCCTATTAGTGGAATTTTATCTTGTCCATGTATTGTTATGTTACACATTACAACACTTAATAATAATAATAATACTGTTTTCATAGTTATTCTTTTTTAATTATATAATATCATTCTTTCTTTAGCAAGTTATGAATTTACAGACGGTCAAGTCAATCGGTTGAAGTACCTAATTATCCTAGGTAATAAAACGGATGTTTATTGAAAAGTAGAAGTGACTGAATATTTAACCTTTCAAATAATGTTTATATAAAATTTTTCGGGACTGAAAAATAATCGATTTTCATGACAATTTTTCATATTAGGTTTATATGAGCGATTTTACTACCTTTATAAAAAACCAATTTTAAATATTTTTCATTATTATATTTTATGCGTCTGATTAGGATTACAATCTTTTGTGAATTTACAATATTCAGAAAAGGTTTAAAATTGCTTATTGAAATTGATAAGCGAATTCAAGTAATTAATGAAACAAATAACATAGGCGATCTGTTTGAAGTTTTGCAAAACAGAAATACGGATTTAATAGTTTTAAATGTTAAAGAATCTCAGGAACAAGTCAATAGCATTTGTAAAAATATTCATTTAAAATATCCCAAAATTCCTATTTTATTATTTCTCGATAGTTGCACAATTGAGGTTTCTATCCCCGAGGTTGTCATCAATGGTGTTAGAGGAATTATATGGAAAGAGAATACAAAAGATGAATTGATTGAAGCTATAATCAGGTTATCCCAGGGAGGTTTATTTTTTGAAGATCCTGAGAATTGCAGGTTTAATTGCCATATTTCTCAAAAACTTAAAAAAGTACAGGATGTAAAAAATACAGATTGTTTAACTATTAGGGAGCTTGAAGTTCTGAAATTAATTGCTGAAGGCTTACGCTATAAGGATATTGCAGATAAGTTGTTTATTAGTATCCGCACCGTGGAAACCCATAAAAACAATATTATGAAAAAACTTCAATTCCAAAATGTTAATGAACTTATCAAGTATGCAATAGTGAATAATATTTCCTGAAAAATAGTACTACAAATAAATTGGATTAATTTATATAAAGATAAATCTATCATTCCGTCATTATTCTATTATTCAATTTGCTAAACAGGTTAAAGAAATTAAATTGCTTTGTTTGATCCAACCTAATAAGGTTTACAAAAATTAGGATAAGTTTTTGCTCTTTTTTTGACAATTTATTGCCGGATATATAGATTACCAGGTAAAATACCGACTATTAATTCAATGCAGAGTTTTAGTAAAATGTTAATTGTATGCAGATATGTAAAAAAAGAAAAGGGAAGTAAATATTCCTCCCCTCTGTTCAGTAGCGAGAGCGAGACTTGAACTCGCGACCTCATGATTATGAATCATGCGCTCTAACCAGCTGAGCTACCTCGCCATTATGCCTTAAAAAATGCGGTGCAAATATAGTATTTATTTTTTATTACCCCGAAATTCGTTAAAAAATTACCCACTTTTTCAAAGTATAATCAACAGGGCGTTGGTTGTTATAGTCAGATTACTTATATTGCCAAAAATCAATGTAATGGCTGATAAGGTTAAAATACAACTTGAATATGTCATAAATTGTTCTCCCAAAGTACTTTTTAACAGGCTGAGTTCAGCTTCCGGTCTGGCCGAATGGTTTGCCGACGATGTCAGGGTTAAAGGGAAAAAATATACTTTTGTTTGGGGTGAATCGGAGCAAACTGCCGAAATGACTTTACATAAAGAAAACCGCTTGGTGCGGTATAGTTGGCTCGAAGATAGCGGATATTTTGAATTCCGTATTACCCAGGATGAATTAACCAACGATGTTTCGTTAATTGTAATTGATTTTGCTGAGGAAGACGAAAAAGAAGACATCTCAGATCTATGGAATACTCAGGTGGAAGACCTGAGGCATGTTCTGGGTTCTTAACAAAATTTCACTTTATTTTTCTGTAAAATAAGTTAGCTTTGTAGCAATTCTGTTGTACAGGCTAATCAATGAAAAGACTGCATATATATGTAATTAAAGCATTTCTGGGTCCTTTCTTTATGACCTTTTTTATCTGCATTTTTGTTCTGCTTATGCAGTTCCTTTGGAAGTATGTTGACGATATGGTTGGCAAAGGGCTTGAATGGTCGGTAATTGGAGAGGTGATTTTTTATGCATCGTTTGGTTTGCTGCCACTTGCATTTCCATTGTCGATACTTATAGCTTCAATAATGACTTTTGGTTCTTTGGGCGAAAACTACGAGCTTGTAGCAATAAAATCATCGGGGATTTCACTTTTCAGGGTTATGCGCCCATTAATTGTCCTGGCAATTTTTATTTCCTGTACTGCATTTTATTTTGCCAATTACATTGTACCTGTCACCAATAAAAAACTTTATGCCCTTATGATCAGTGTAAAAGAACAAAAACCTGAGTTGATTCTTAAAGAGGGTGTTTTTACAAATGAAATTGACGGGTATAGCATTCGGGTTGAAAAAAGGAACAAAAAAACCAATATGCTTTACGATGTAATGATCTATGACCACACCAATCAGAGGGCAAATGAAGGCGATGTTACGGTTGCCGATTCAGGATTTATGCGGATGACCGCGGACAAAAAGTATATGGTTTTAACCCTTTACCACGGGAAAAATTACCGGGAGGAACCAAACAGAAACAGAAGGGATGACCGTCGTTTCCCGCGTTATGTCGATGAATTTGACAAACAGATTTTAAACATCGAATTAAAAAATTTTGATTTTAACCGGAAAGATGAAAGTATTTATACAAATAATTACCGGATGCTGCGAATCCGCCAGTTAAAAGCCGTTGAAGATTCGATGCAGGTTGATTACCGAAGGCGGGTCAAAAATTTTATTAATCAGTTAAGTTTAAATGTTGCATTGCACAGAAGGATTCTGAATCAGGTTGCCGAGGTTGATTCGCTTAAACGCGACTGGGATTTGCCTGTTGATACCCTTGTTGATGTTGATCAGATGTTTGCTTCTTTTGACGATTTTAAAAAGAAAGAAATAATGGCTTCGGCAGTTGAAACGGTCAGGCGAAATCATCAGAATACAAACAGCAGTGAACGGTCAATTTTCGAGCGAAAAAAAATAATTAACCGCCATGAGATGGAACGGCATAAAAAGTTTACACTTTCGCTTGCAGTCCTGATATTCTTTTTTATCGGGGCCCCGCTTGGAGCCATAATCAGGAAAGGTGGCCTCGGAATGCCTGTAGTTGTTTCCATACTGCTGTTTATAATTTATTATATTCTTTCCTTAATGGGGGAAAAATCGGCCCGTGAAGATTTGTGGGATATGGTTGTAGGTATGTGGTTCTCATCAGCAGTTTTTATTGCTATAGGGATATGGCTGACTTATAAAGCTGTTACCGATTCGGGAATTATGAGTTCAGAAACATATGCCGACCTTTTCAGAAAATTCAAAATGCTCCGTATCTTTAGGAAGAAACTGAATGCCGATGAAGCTCTTGCTGATAACCAATAAAGTACCATATCCTGCAAACGACGGAGGGAGTATTGCTACTTTAAACATGGTAAAAGGTTTATCAGCTTGTGGAATTCAGGTAACAGTCCTTTCAATGATAACCCTGAAACATTCGGTTTCATTAAATGAAATTCCCGAAAAAATTAGAACTCTTGCCATTTTCCGATTGGTTAAAGTGCCGGCTCCGATTACAATAACCGGATTGCTTAATAACCTGATTTTTTCAACATTACCTTATAATGCCGAAAGGTTTATTGACAAGGATTTTACAAAGGAACTGGTGGCTGTTTTAACCAGTGTAGATTTTGATATCGTCCAGATGGAGGGGCTTTACGTTTGCCCTTATATCAAAATAGTACGTCAGTTATCGAAAGCAAAAATTGTTTACAGGGCTCATAATATCGAACATGAAATATGGGATCGTTCGGTATTATTGGCCAAAGGATTCAAAAAACTGTATTTGAAAATATTAAGCCGGCGGATCAGGAAGTTTGAAACAGGTTTGTTAAATACATACGATTACCTGGTTCCAATAACCAGCCGCGACGGAGAATATTTAAATAAACTTGGGAATACAAAACCTGTTCATGTTTCACAATCGGGTTTTGACCTTTTGGAAATACAAAAAGGGAAACAGGAAGTTGAATTTCCTTCGTTGTTTCATATTGGTGCCCTGGATTGGGCTCCCAACCAGGAAGGGCTTTTATGGTTTGTCAGGAATTGCTGGCCGGAAATTTTGGAAAAATATCCGACTCTGAAGTTTTATGTTGCTGGCAGGAATGCCCCGGCCTGGCTTGAGAATGACCTTAAAGTGAAGGGTATCGTTTACCTTGGTGAAATTGAAGATGCCCACGAATTTATCCGTTCAAAATCGATAATGGTTGTCCCGCTTTTTTCAGGAAGCGGAATGAGGATTAAAATTATTGAGGGGATGGCTTTGGGTAAAGTGATTGTTTCGACAGGTATCGGGACCGAAGGAATCAATACCACCCACAAAAAAAATATTCTGGTTGCAGATAAAAAAGAAGAGTTTATTGAAATCATCTGTAATTTGGCCGGGAATAAAAAACTTTGTGGGGAAATTGGTTCAGAAGCCGTTCGTTTTATTCAGGAAAATTTTGACAATACAGTTATAGCTGAAAAACTGGTCAGTTTTTTTAAAACTCAAATGGAATGGGATTGATAATTGTTTTCTGGATATTGTTTTTTATTTTGTTTTACACTTTTATCGGGTATGCAATTATTTTAAGGCTGCTTGTTGGTGTGAAAAGAATCGTTTTCCCTTCTTCAAAATTAAATCCGGAATTTGGCTATGAGCCCAACGTATGCCTGTTTGTAACGGCTTTTAATGAAAAGGATTTTGTGGAAAAGAAAGTTCAGAATTCCTTTTCTTTAAATTATCCGAAAGAAAAAATCCAGTATTTATGGATGACCGATGGTTCTGATGATGGCACACCTGAAATTTTAAGAAAATACGAAAATCTGGAAGTCCATCACCAACCGGAAAGGCGGGGGAAAATACATGCCATGAACAGGGGAATTTTTTACGTAAAGGCTCCCATCATTATTTTTTCTGATGCAAATACAACCCTTGGACCGGATTCAATCCGTGAAATTGTAAACTGTTTTGCCGACCCGAAAGTTGGGTGCGTGGCAGGAGAAAAGCGGATTCTTGAAAAAGAAAAAGACGATGCTGCCGGGGCGGGTGAGGGTTTGTACTGGAAATTTGAATCGTGGGTCAAAAAACTGGATGGCGAACTGAATTCAGCAGTTGGCGGGGTAGGCGAGTTGTTTGCCATCCGTAGGGAATTATATGAAGTAGTAGAGAACGACACAATCCTGGATGATTTTATCATTTCGTTGCGAATTGCAAAACGGGGATTCAGGATTGCTTATGCTCCACGTGCTTATGCAGAGGAAACAGCTTCTGTAAATGTTAATGAAGAATTAAAACGGAAAATCAGGATCGCAGCAGGAGGAGTCCAGACTATTTTCCGCCTGAAGGAATTACTGAATCCATTTCGTTTTGGGTTACTTTCGTGGCAATATATTTCCCATAAAGTCCTTCGTTGGACCATTGCCCCACTTTCATTATTTTTGTTCTTGATAATCAATTTATTAATTGTTGTTTATTCAGGGAATTGGAATCCGGGTAATTTCTATACATTAATTTTTTACATTCAGATTATCTGTTATGTTTTTGCGGTTGCCGGCTGGTATTTTGAAAATAAACAGGTGAGGCAGAAAATCTTTTTTGTGCCCTACTATTTTGTTTCGATTAATTATGCTTCAATCAGGGGAATTATCAGGTATTTTAAAGGGAAACAATCGGTAAACTGGGAACGTTCGAAGCGGGCATAACCTTTAGAAAATCATCATTTAATCAATTATTTTCTATAATTTTGCGGCTGATTTTTCAATCACATTTTTAAGATGGACGAATTAAAGTTAAACACTGTTCCTGAAGCGGTTGAGGCCGTTAAAAAGGGCGAACTGGTAATTGTTGTTGATGATGAAGACCGTGAAAATGAGGGCGATTTTATTACTTCGGCAGAACTTATTACCGCTGAAAAAATCAATTTTATGGCCAAATTCGGGAGGGGACTTATCTGCGCTCCTATTACCGAAGAACGTTGCGAAGAACTTCAACTGGAACTGATGGTTGGTAAAAATACGTCGTCACATGAAACTCCTTTTACCGTGTCAGTTGATTTAATCGGGCAGGGCTGTACTACGGGTATTTCAGCCAGCGACAGGGCTAAAACAGTGAAAGCTTTATCCGATCCGGATACCAAACCGGAAGACTTAGGGCGCCCGGGGCATATTTTCCCGTTAAAATCAAAAGATAAAGGTGTGCTCAGAAGGTCGGGACATACCGAGGCAACCATCGATCTGATGCGGTTGGCAGGGCTTCATCCGTCAGGAGTTCTGGTAGAAATTATGAACGACGACGGCACAATGGCCCGCCTGCCTGAACTTTTTAAACTGGCAGAGAAATTCAGCCTGAAAATCATCTCAATAAAGGATTTGATTTTTTACCTTTTACAAAGCGAAAGCCTGATCAAACGGGGAGAAGAAGTTTCCATGCCAACAAAATACGG
>JAFGGF010000263.1 GCA_016930735.1 Prolixibacteraceae bacterium | reverse complement strand
GATGCTGCATTTCATGCACGTAACATTGTCCGAAAACTCATGACCTTCGCAAAAACCGATGAGATGGAAGACAAACCCATAAAACTCAACAGTACCATTGAACAGGGAATTTACCTGCTTGAATCGAGGTGCAGGAAAAACAATATTAAGCTGGTTACTTTATTTGAAAACGGTATTCCATTAATCAGTGTTAATCCGGTACGAATAAATCAGGTTATAATAAACCTTGTTGTAAATTCTATTCAGGCAATGCCTGAAGGCGGGAATATAATTCTTCAGACAAAAAGGAACAATGGCAATGTTTCCATTATTGTTCAGGATGATGGGATTGGAATGTCGGAAAAAACTCTGAAACGGATGTACGACCCGTTTTTTACAACCAAAGATTCACAATTGAATACCGGGCTTGGATTATCAGTTGTGCATGGAATTATTAGTACGCTGAAAGGAGAAATAAAGGTAGAAAGCAACCTTGGTATTGGGACCAGGTTTGAAATTATAATTCCTGTTGCCTCAGAAAATAAATAAAAAAGCTGATGCCGGGGAAAAAAAACATATTGGCTGTTGACGATTCGGCAAACATGCTGGAATTAATCAGAAGGATACTTACTCCCAAAGGGTATTCAGTTTACACTGTTTCGGGCGTTGCACAAGCGATTAAATTATTACAGGAAATTGATATTGACCTGGTAATCACAGATATAAGGATGCCTGAAATCGAAGGGACTGAACTCGTACGTTTTGTAAACGAAAATTACCGGAATACAGTAGTCCTTGTAATTACCGGATACCCCACTATTGAAACTGCTGTAGAAACTGTAAAACTTGGTGCCTGTGAGTACCTTACTAAGTTGTTCACTGAACAGGAATTATTAGAAGCTGTACAATCATCTCTTCAAAAACTCCGGAACCGTGAAATCGGCAATGCAAGGTTTGAGGGACTTCCATTACTTCAAACCGGATTAATTGGCGGCTCACCGGGAATGCTGAAAATTTACCGCGAAATTGACAAAGCATCAAAAATTAAAGCAACTGTAATGATTACCGGAGAAACAGGAACAGGCAAGGAACTGGTTGCCCGTGCAATCCATTACAACAGTTCCCAGGCCTCAGCACCTTTTGTGCCGGTAAACTGCGGGGCTATCCCTGACGAACTGATGGAAAGTGAAATGTTCGGGTATAAAAAAGGAGCTTTTACAGGCGCTTATGAATCAAGAGGTGGTTTTTTCCAGGCTGCCGACGGTGGAACTATTTTCCTGGATGAAATTACAAATACAACACCCCCGATGCAGGCAAAACTGCTGAGGGTGCTCCAGGAAAAAGAAGTATATATGATTGGTTGCAATAAATCGCAGAAAATTGATACCCGGATAATTGCTTCTTCCAACTCCGATCCTGAAGTCCTGATTAAAAAAGGCATTTTCAGAGAAGACTTGTATTACCGGCTGAATGTTATTCCAATCCACATTTTACCGTTACGTGAAAGAGGCGACGATATTTTATTGCTGGCAAACCACTTTGCCCACAAATACTCAGAGGAAACAATTAAATCAACTCCCGAGTTTTCTGACGAAGTTATCGATATTTTCCTGAATTATTACTGGCCGGGAAATGTAAGGGAACTTGAAAACCTGGTTCACCGTCTTGTTATTATGACAGATGAACCAGTGATCAAAACCCCCGACTTACCTAAAATACTGCGTTACTCTGTAAATCCTCAGAAAAAAACGTTTGGTTCGCTTGCCGATGCTGAAAAAGAATACATAGAACAGGTATTAGCATTTGTAAAGGGAAATAAAACAAAAGCTGCAGAAATCCTTAAAATCGACAGGAAAACTTTGCGTGAAAAACTGAAATAGAAATCCTACACTTGTTTTCTAAGAAATCATTTTTAAAATAATTGCAGGAATTTTGTATTTTTGCAATCCTTCTTATCGGGGCTGACTGGTTTTGACAGCGGGTAGAAGAGGTATGTAAGCATGCCGGGCTTTGATTGTTGGCCCGTAAATCCTAATGATCAACACCATAATTGGCGAAGAAAATTACGCTCTTGCTGCGTAACCGAATCACAGTAGGTTAACTGCTTAATCCGGGCACTAGGTGCCTGGACAAGACATCGCCCGGGTGCTATTTCCCTGAAGCGGCCCGATCAGGCGGTGCAAATAAATCGGGGATAGCAGGAATGGTGCTCCGGAGTTTCTGCGAAAATTAAGGAGCTAAGGCAAACATGGGTGGCCCTGATCCGGTGTTTGCACAAAAATTAAGTCGGGGATACGCATGTAGAAAGCATATTGCTTCCTCGTTTGGACGCGGGTTCGACTCCCGCCAGCTCCACCTTTGTTCTCCGTAGCTTAAGCGAAGGAGAACTTCGTTCTTTCGCTTAACTACTTCGAACTTCGGTGGACGCAGTCCACAACTTAATATTATCCTTAAAACTAATCCATGCAATATGTTTATATCCTAAAATGCAATGACGGCTCAATTTACACTGGTTGTACAAACAACCTGAATGACCGTATCAGAAGGCACAACAACAAAGAAATTCATTTCACAAAAGATAAACTACCGGTTCAGTTAATTACATACATTGCTTTTTCCGATAAATACAAGGCATATAATTTTGAGAAATACTTAAAGTCCGGGTCGGGTATTGCTTTCCGTAATAAAAGGTTGGCTTAAGTGTTTGGATAAATCCGTAGCTTTAGTGGAGGAGGTGAAGCCCTCCTCCACTAATATTACTCCTGGTTTCAGTGGACAAAGTCTGCCAATTAAATTGTTAATCTTAATCCCGGAATTATGCAATTCGTTGCATCTAAAAATGCAATACCGGAAATCTTAATTTACATTGTTCCCTTTTACACGGCTCCACATTTCAAGCACTTTGTCGTTTTGGCCGAGGAAATCGTGAAGCAGTACACAGCGGTCAACCACAAGGCTGTCGGGGTACTGGATCGGGTTAATGTGCAACTGCCCGTTGCCTGGCCCAAAAAAATAACTCAGGTTTACGGTTTCGGTTATTGTCGAATCGGTTTGAGCTTCTATAATTTCAGGTGTTGCAACAGCGCTGCAATAACCGCTGACATCCATATTACGCAAAGCAATCTCCGCCTGGCACATGTAATTAAGGAAATAGCTGGCAGCTTTTATATTTTTAGCATATTTTGGGATAACCCAACCATCGAACCAGATGTTGCTGCCTTCCATGGGCACTTCGTAATCGAGTGAAACTCCCACTTCGGTTGCTTCTTCAATTGCCCAGACAGCATCGCCGCTCCAGGCATAATCCATCCAGATTTCGCCCTTGGTCATCATTTCCTTGCCAAAATCTGCTTCCCATCCAGCAAGGTTCGGTTTCAGGGCTTTTAATTGTTTTTCAACCATGGCAATGTCTTCATCGGTGTGGTCGTTTGAAACATCGTACCTGGTACGTTTTCCTGAAACAATTTCATCATAAAAACCATAAGTGGCTGCCATATTGTAAACATCCCAGTAATGGTCCTTCATCAGTATTTTTCCTTTGTTTTTCGGATCCCATAAACAGGCCCACGACCGGGCTTCTTCTTTTGTAATAAATTCAGTATTGTACATAATCCCGGATGTTCCCCACATGTAAGGAACCATATAGTCTTCAGCATTTTTATCCGGAACGCTGAAAGCATCCATCCTTTCGAGAAGAAAGGGTGAAATATTCCCAAGGAAATCGTCCGTATTTCCAAAATTCCGGTCGATGGGAAGAAGCAGGTCATTTCTTAGCATTTTTTCAATCACATACTGAGTGGGGCATGTAAGGTCGAAATCTTCTTTCCCAAGTGAAATTTTTGTGTACATTACTTCAGGCATATCAAAAACCTGGTACACAATTTTAATGTCTTCACCGGTTTGTTCCTTATACCACCCGGGGAATTCAGTCAGCAGGTCTTCATCAATGTAATCGGACCAGTTGTAAATTTTAAGGATTTTTTTCCTTGCTTCATCACTTTGTTTGCAGGAATTAAAAGTAGAGAACAAAGGAGCCAAAAGCAGCAATACGATCAGGCTGCCCATCCATTTTGTTTTTGCGAATGTTTTCATTGAAATCAGAATTAATGTTAAGTTTTATAATTTCTTTTTTGCAGCTCTCTGGTTGATGGCCAGCAACAGCAAAAGAACCGTAATAAAAATAATTGCCGACAAGGGCCGGAGTTCAGGTGTAAGGCCACCTCTGCGGGCATCGGCATAAATATAGGTCGAGAGCGTTTCAAGCCCCTGGTTTCCGATGGTAAACAAGGTAACAACAAAATCGTCGATCGAGAGTGTGAATGCCAGAATAAAACCGCTGATCATTCCGGGCTTCAGTTCCGGGAGCAGTATCCGACGGACTGCCACAAAGGGTGTAGCCCCCAAATCAAGAGCAGCCTCGTAAAGATTGGGATTCATGCGCCGTAGCCGGGGTAAAACGCTTAGCACTACATAAGGAGTACAAAACGTTATGTGTGCTAAAATAACGGTGGCATAACCCTGTGTAAAACCAAGGCTCACAAAAAGCAGGAACAATGAAATAGCAGTAATAATATCGGGATTAAGAATCGGGATGGTGTTCATCATTTTTATGGCGCGCTGTGCCCTTGGCATAAGGTTGTAAATTCCGATGGCAGCCATTGTCCCCAGCACCATTGATATAAAAGCTGCAATTAATCCTATAATTAACGTATTCCAGAGAGCTTTTGTTAGTGAGTGGTGAATCCCTCCATGAAAGATGGATGTGTATAGTTTGAATGAAAATCCTGTCCAGTTACCCAGAACTTTCGATTCGGTGAACGAGAAAATAATGATAATCAGGATAGGTGCATACAACATAACCAGCAAAATACTGAGGTACGATGTTGAAAATATCCGTTTTATCATATCAGGGTGCCCTCCTCTGCAGCTTTTGAACTCCCTTCACGGTTCAGTAAAATGGTAGCCCCGATAAAAACAAGCATAAACAATGAAAGTGCAGCGCCATAGTTCCAGGTTCCGTTATAAATATTTTCCTGAAGCGTAGTTCCGAACAACTTAATGTTGTTGATTGTGAGCAGTTCGGCAATGGCAAAAGTCGAAATAACAGGCATAAACACCATTATTATCCCGCTTGTGATACCGGGAATAGATAATGGAAAAACAGTTTTGAAAAAAACCTGCCTCGGATTAGCGCCAAGGTCTTGTGCTGCCTCAATTAAACTCTGGTCAGTTTTCTGAAGAATATTATAAATCGGGTAAACCATAAACGGCAGGAAATTATAAACCATGCCAAATATCAGGGCGCCTTCTCCAAGCGGGATCTTTAAAAAATCGAACAACGCCACGGTGGCCAGTGTACGAATCAGGAAGTTGACCCACATCGGTAGAACAAACAGGATGATCAGTAATTTTGCTTTCTGCTGCTCCATTTTGCTTAGAATATATGCTGCAGGATAACCGATCAGAATACATAAAATTGTTGTAATAAATGCCACAACCACCGAGTAAAGGAAAACCTGCATGGCTTCAGGATGTATCCAGAACTTTTTAATGTTATCCAGAGTAAATTTCCCATCGATGTTTGTAAAAGCATAATAAACAATAATAACCAAAGGCAACAGGACAAACAAGACAAGGAACAATGCATAAGGTATTGTCCAGTTCCTCCTCCTTCCCATAAATGACTTCAGGTTGCTCATCGTGCTTAAAAAAGTATTATGTACTTTCAATTTGAATGGAATCAGGTGCAATGCTGATTCCGACTGTATCGCCGTCGTCCCAGATATCGTTGGTATCGACGAAAATGTTCTCATTATCTCTTGTACTGATTGTCAGATGGTAATGATTGCCTTTATAAAGAATAAAACTGACAATACCCGGCAACATACCATCTTCTTCATTATCGTGCAGTACAACGTTTTGAAAACTGACCTTAACTTTTACATCTGATCCGGGTTCAAATTCCCCGGCTGAATCACATGGAAAGTTAATCCCCAGAAACCTTACAAATTCCTTGTCGACAATAGTCGCTTCGTAAGTATTCCAATACCTTTCTTTTTTCATGACCTGAATATCGAAAGGTTTTACAAGAAGCCCGACGGTTTTGCCTGGTTCGAAATAATGGTAATCCTGAATTGTAAACTCATAACCTTCAGGAGTTATTACAATCATTTCATAATGGACTCCCTTAAAAATGGATGAAGTAACCTGCCCGCTGAATTGGGCTGCTTCGGAAATGTCGAAAATATAAATATCTTCAGGCCGTATCACCACTTCAACCAATTCATTCGGTTCAAATCCTTTATCGACGCATTCAAAGTGGTGCCCTGCAAATTCTACCAATTCGTCTTCGATCATCACACCATCCAAAATATTACTTTCACCAATAAAATCGGCCACAAATGAATTAACAGGTTCATTATAAATTTCGGTAGGAGTCCCTATTTGCTGAATAACACCATCGCGGATAACAACAATGCGGTCGCTCAGGGTCAAGGCCTCTTCCTGGTCGTGGGTGATATAAACAAAGGTAATGTTCAGTTTTTTGTGCATTGCCTTTATTTCCATCTGCATATCCTTGCGCATTTTATGGTCGAGGGCAGCCAGCGGCTCATCAAGAAGCAAAACTTCCGGCTTGTTTACAATCGCACGGGCAATGGCAACCCGTTGTTGCTGCCCTCCTGAAAGTGAGTCCACATCGCGCTCCTCGTAATCCGACATGATAACTATTTTCAGCACCTGTTTAACCTGTTTTTTGATTTCTTCCTTTGGAAGTTTTTTCAGATTAAGGCCAAAAGCAATGTTGTTGAAAACATTCAGATGCGGAAATAATGCGTATCTCTGAAAAACAGTATTTACAGGCCGCAGGTGTGGAGGTATTTTGTTCATTTCCTTTCCCCCTATGAAAATCTTCCCTTCAGAAGCTTTAAGGAATCCCGCGATTAAACGCATCAAGGTTGTTTTGCCACAACCCGAAGGACCTAAAATGGTTACAAATTCCCCCTTTTTAACAGAAAGGTTGATATCCTTTAAAACAATTTTATCCCCGAAAGCATGTGATAAATGCTCAACCGAGATAATGTCGTTGATGGATTTCTGATCCATTAATATATCAATTGTGCTTAAACATTTTACACCTTTTTAGTGTACGTTAAAAATAAACATTTCCACCCATGTTTGATACTTTGATAAATTCATTTTTAATCTTTTTTATACTTCTCACCTACTTTTTTTTTGTTATTGTCAAGAAATATAAAAGACTATTGACAATTTATTACTAATCAGGAATAGTTCCTTTCATTCCTGACAGCTGAAAATGAATAATTCAGAATAAAATTTTAGAAATTTACTGTAAACAGAAGTACCCAGTAATGATTATCCGACCCCGGGTTAAACAAGTACCCTGTCAGTTCAAAATTTGAAATACCGCCTCCCAGAAGGAAGCCCCCTTCGAATTCTGTTTTTTCCTGATACATTTGTAAAGTCTGAGCGCTCAGTCCAGCCCACAGCCAGTCGGTTGGAGCATAGCTGAAGTCGGTCCAGGTATACAGAAAGTTGTTAAGCTTTGAATCCACATCAACCATGTATTCCGATTCGTTATAAAGCTCGAAACCCTTGTATTCAAATGTAAACTCAAGTCCTGGCGCAATACCTTTTGTATTCCCGACAACACCCCCAAGCATCGGGGTAATAAAATAAGATAATTCGTTTCCGCCTGCAAAATTGTATCCCAGCCATGCCGAAAACGTTTTACTGTCTTCGTAATTGTAACGCGCTTCGAGGTGGAGTTTATCCCGATCAGCCCTGATAACAGGCATTCCGATAAATTCGCCAGGATAAAAATACATATTCATGTCGGCACTGAATTCCCATTTTTTTGCAGAAATAGTATCCTCGTCCTGTGCATAACTGAAACCGAAAAGGACACCAATAAGAAAGAAAGTAAGGATCAGATTTTTCATTCGTTAAAAGTTAGGTTAATAATTAAATTTAACAGCAATCATTCTGATGATTTAAAAAATCGTTTAAGAAAGATTCCCAGCTAATTATTGGTTTTTCACTCCTTAACATTGCTTTTAAAGACCAGCAAATCAAAAAGTAATGACCATACCAAAGATAAAATTATTCTGATTCTGATTTTTTATCAGAAGAAAAATTTTATGAATTATTGAAATAAAAGATTTTGAAATATTTACATGCAACATAAAACAATATAATTGCAATTGATTCTGGTATTTATTAACTAAATCAAACAAATAAAAGTAGCTTCAGTGGCTGCTAACAATAAATTCAATTTTTAGTTTTCCTAACACTAATTTACATCCAGTTTACATACTTTAATCACTTCTCAAAACAATTCT
>JAFGGF010000262.1 GCA_016930735.1 Prolixibacteraceae bacterium | reverse complement strand
TTACCGTCCCCTACTTCATTTTAAAACTTTTTGGTAAAACTATTAAGCCTTTTATTTATGGTGGTTTAATTATCTCAACAGGCATTTATATATCAGTTATTTACGGAGCATCTTTAGGTAAAAATAAGTTACAGGTAAAAACCATTGAAATAGAGGTCCCAGACCTTCCCGACTCATTTGAAGGATTTAAAATAGTACAGGTTTCAGACATCCATCTGGGAAGTTTCTTCACAAAAAACCTCATGAATAAAACTGTAATACAGATAAATAAAATAAAACCTGATATCCTTCTTTTTACAGGCGACCTGGTAAATAACTTCAGCAATGAAACAAATGAGTGGGAAAAGATATTTAATTCTGTTTCAGCAAAGTATGGCAAATATTCGGTTTTAGGGAACCACGACTATGGTGACTACTTTAATTGGAAATCGGAGGACGAAAAAAATGAAAATTTTAAAGCCATCGTTTTTGCATATAATGAACTGGGATTTAAATTACTACGAAATGAATCAATTCCATTGATACTTAATACTGATACTTGCTATCTGGTGGGTGTTGAAAACTGGGGGCACCCTCCTTTCCCTCAATATGCCGACCTCAACAAAGCCCTGCTCAACGTTCATGAAAAATCTTTTACTATTCTGATGACACACGATCCGGCTCATTGGGAAATTATCAGGGAAAAATACAAAACGATCGACTTATCATTATCCGGACATACACATGGGTTGCAATGGGGAATAAAACCTGCAGGAATAGAATTCAGCCTGATAAAAGCCGGAAGCCAATTCTGGGGAGGTCTTTACAATTCGGGTAAACAATACCTGTATGTAAACAGGGGACTTGGAACTATTGGCATGAATTTAAGACTGGATATGCCGGCTGAAATAACCATTATCACGCTTAAAAAGAAGTAAAATCAACGGACAGCAGAAATCCGTAATCCATTTGTTTTACTTCGGGCAGGTAACCAATCCTGAATCCCATATCCACAGGGGCATAAAACCGTAAAAAATGCATATCACCTGTTAATTCAAGCCCATAGGAAGAAAAAGAATCAGCAAAACTCCCGGTAATTTCACCCATATGATAAATATCGCCTTCATGGTAGGCATAATCAGCATAAAATGAAGCTTTTATACGTTTCAGGTACACCAACGACCCAAGGCTGAAATCAGGGCAAATTAATGGAAATTTATAGCTCGCAGAAAAACTGTACATAAAATTATTCAGGTATTTGCTCCAACCCCTTGGATAGCGGATATTATCAGAAAATGCATAACCACCTGCTGATTTTCTTTTCTGTACCCCATTGTAAATAACCAATCCGTGATTTCTTTTAATACCAGGAAAATAATTGATCATTTGTGCACTCATCAGGTTACCCAGTTCCAGGTCACTTCCCGGGGAATGCTGATAAAAGAGATCTGTGACAATTCCAAAATCAGGGACAAGGTCCTGGTACGATTTCCTTAAAATCTGATGAAAATAAAGCCGGTAACTGGCTGATGTTATATTTCCAACGGTAAAATAATCAGGTTGATCATTGGCATTCCTCCTGTATGTAAGCTCAAATTTAACTTCAGGTTGGATCAGCCTGTGATATTTTCCCCTGCTCAAAGTTAAGGGAAGCCTGATTCCGAGGTCAAAGGTAGTTTCCGTCCAGTTGAATTCAGTTGTAGTAGTATCAATCCTGATTACCTGATTGTTCTGGTCGGTATAATAAATTATAGAATAATATTCCGACTTCCTCTTACCATCTGTTACCTCAATATCAATCATAGGATACCAACCTTTGTAAGTAAATTTCCCAAAAACCTTCCCACTCTTCTCAGAAATATCATACTTGTATCCAAAAGAAGTTTCAGCTGTACCTAACAAATTCTGAGATAAAAAACTTATACCCGGTTTAATGTCGTATGACCCAACATCGAAATATGCAGGGAGCCAGCTATGAAAATGTATAAGGTTTCTAAATTTACTGTATTTTTCTGATTGATAATTAGTTGTATCAGTATTGTTAAAATTAATAACTCCCGGTTCCTGTGAAGCCATCCTTTCAGCAAGTTGAAAATCCCCTTTTTTCACCGAGGAAAGCGGTTCCTGTTTTTCTTTTTCATTTTTGACAGAAATAAGCCTGAAACCATCGGAGGTATAATTACTTATCACAATTTCATTACCTGACTGAGATATTGCCGGGTATTCAATACCAAACCTTGAGCTGAATATTCTGAAAATACTCATTTTATCAAGGTTAAGCATATAAAGGTCGTCTTTGCCGGAATAACTACAGATAAAATAAATCAGGTTGTTTTTTACCACGGGATGTTTAATATCGCCCAGCGAATTATCAGTCAGGTTCTCCATACTCCCATCAGAAATATTAACACGTGCCAGCGATTTTCCATTGGAATCCAGTACGATTAAAACCAACTCATTATTATTTAACCACTTAGGAGTAAATAGAAATAAATTATCTTTCAGTTGAAACCTGTCTGCCAGGGTAAGTGATTTCAAATCGTAGATTGACAGGTAATAAATGTTTGCAAAATCAACCTCAACAAGTGAAATTTTGGTTTCATCAGGAGAGATGGCAGGGCTGAAACCCTTAAATTCAGAAAAAAAACTTTGTTTTATATGAGTTTTAATATCCAGGATATGTATTAGCGAACGTCCGCTATGTTCCCAGCGAATGTCAGGAACATGTTCGGACCAAACCAACTTATTTCCTCTGAATTCAACAGATTCGTCAAAAATATAACCCGGTGTGAATATTCCTTTTTCATTTCCTTCTGAATCGATTAATATAAATTTTGAAAGAGAATTAAATGAGCTTTTAAGTGTTAATATTGAGTCTGTTCCTACATTAAAATTATATTGATAATTGGTATAAACGCCTGCAGGCTTTGAGATTTCAAGGCCTGAGGAGAAGTGCCCTGATTTATCTGAATTGATCCAACTGGTTTTCAGGCTGTCAAAAACAAATTCGTACAACTGTTTCTGATTCATCCCGGTATTTGCTTTAAGGGCTGACTTGAATGGAGTTAGTGAAAAAGGCTTCTTTCCGACATTACTGACTGTTTTTTCCCAAATGTTGGCCCCAAAATAATTTCTCGCTCCACCCACCAGGTAATATCCCAATTTATAATGATCGGGCACAAAATCCTTATAAGACCCAAGATATGCTTTGCTAAACGAATATGCACCTTTTTCAACAACCTGAGCCTGAGTTTCTATCAGGAAGGATGGAAACCTCCCCCGCCCTGTTTCACTTAAAGCTGTTTCAGTTACCACAGCATCTCCTTCAAGGAACCAGAATGGCAGGTAAGCCCCTGTTACCAAAGCCATTCCCTGCTGACCCAATATCAGTTTTATAATTTGCGGCAGGCTTTCAGAAATTTTATCGGTTTGAACAACATGCCTGAATTCGTGGATTGCCAACTGTTCAAGCCAGTCCTGCGGGTATATCGATTGATGTGGCGTAGTAAACAATTCAACCCTCCAGGGAGCAATAGCCACCAAACCATTCGATTTTACAGTTTGCGTATGAAGGATAACAGAGATTTTCCTTGGTTTATGATTCAAAGACTGCCCTCCGACTTCATAAACTCTTTCAAGCACATTTGCCATCCTCTGAGCCTGGTTTTCAAAATCTTCGGGGTAAATAAGCTGGAAATTTTCGGTGTTTATCTGGCGCCACCTGATGGAAGCCGGATCCTGGCCTGTTTCGAAATATTGTCCGTTTACCGAACCTGCAATAAAAAATACAAATAAAAGGAAGTATGCTCTTTTCAACATTCTTTTTTCAAATTAAGCTGAAAATATACATAAAAAATAATTCAATGTATCTTTAAAAACAGTAAAAGAGTAATTTAAATCAGGAAAAGAAACCTCGGATTAATTTACTTCAAGAATATAACCAACACCCCGGATTGTATTCAGTTTAACATCAGGCTCATCGCTGATATATTTTCTTATACGGCTGATAAAAACGTCCAGGCTGCGACCCATAAAATAATCATTTTCACCCCAGAATTTTGTCAGGACCAATTCCCTTGGAACAATTTCATTTTTATTCTCCATCAGGTATAAAAGTAATTCTGCTTCTTTTTCGGTTAATTGAAATGATTTTACCGGTGTTATTAATTTCAATAAGCCAACATTTAATGCAAGCCCTTTTATTTCAACTATTTCAGGTTTTTCTTTTACTGTGCGTTTTAAAATGTTTTTAATCCGAAGCAACAATTCTTCAACTTCGAATGGTTTTGTAATATAATCATCGGCTCCCAGTTTAAGGCCTGTGATTTTGTCTTTTTTCTGGTTCTTTGCTGTTAAAAAAATAAAAGGTATATCCAGCCCTGTTTTACTGATTTGTCTGGCTACTTCAAAACCATCGGGGCCAGGCATCATCACATCGAGTACACAAATATCGGGGCGGTTTGATTTAAATTTTGCCAATGCTTCATTTCCATCGGTTGCAAGATTTACTTCAAAACCGCTTAAATTCAGGTATTGTGCCAGCACATTCCCTAAATCGACATCATCTTCAGCCAGCAATATTTTCATGTGTTTAAAATTGTTTATTGATTAAAGTAATCCCGAGTACTCGGGAGAATTCGCACGATTATTAATCATTTTTGATTGGTGTGAAATTATTATCATGCTCATTTCATATTCGATTGATATTCTAAATGTTAATTTATTTATTCAATGGCAATTCAATTGTAAAAGTACTTCCTTTGCCAGGTGTACTTTCAAGTTTAACAATTCCACCATGGGCCTGTACAATTCGTTGGACAAAATATAATCCCAATCCCAATCCTTTCACTTTTTTATTTAAATCGAGGTTCCCCCTGTAAAATTTTGAAAACACCTGCTTTGCATCATCTTTGGAAATCCCAATTCCATTGTCTTTTACCCAAAAAATAATAAAACCGGGTTTTAAAGAAATCCCTGAACGGATTTCAGGTTTCTGGTCGCAATATTTTACAGCATTTGAAAACAGGTTATTAAATACCCTTGTAAACTGGTATGTATCAAATTCTGCAACAAATCCTTCTTCAATATCAAATTCTTCAATAATTGTAATTTCATTTTTTGATTGGTTTATTCTGAAAGCCTCAATAATTTCCCGCATAAACGGCTTAACCTCAACCTTTTCTTTTGATAAAGTGAAACCACTTTTTTCCAGCGAACTGATATCCAGTACCTGGTCGATCATCTGATTCAGCAATTTATTCTGACGGTTAATTATTTCCGACAACTCTTTCGATTTTTTCCTGTCGGAAGCGATTTTGTCCAATGCAAGGCTGGCACTGGCAACAGCAATCGTTGACAACGGAGTTTTCAACTCATGTGTCATATTGCTGATAAAATCCGATTTCAATTCTGACAGTTTCCTCTGCTTAAGCATATTACGAAGAGTTCTTAAATAAACAAATAATACTGCACAAAGGGTAATTGTCAATATTATCAGGACAGAGCTCATTTCTGCAATAACTATCTTTTTCCTGTTATTAAAATCAACATAGTAAGAAACTTCCATCCTGAAATAATCATAGGTTGGGATGTAACGTCCAAGGAAAATCGCATTTTTTTTGACAGGATTTTGTGTAAATAAGTTATTGTCATCAGTATCTGAAAATATTGGGTATTCTCTGTTAAAATTCAGCAACTTAAGATTATGGATATAAAAAAATGTCTTAATTTCCGAATCCAGGTTCCTTTCATTCAGATATAATTTAAGACTCTCTGTAACCTGCTCATTTTCATTCAATAAATCAGAAAATTCCTTAATAACATCAGTTTTAACACTATCTGACTGCAATTCATAGTCGGGAATATCAAAGAGGATATCAGAAGCAAGCCGGTTTAATTCGATATAAACATTGTGAAGCGGATTATTGCCTGTATTATCTTCAAGCACATTTACGGCATCCAGGATTTCCGCTCCGTAATCCTGAATAAACACCCTGTTGCGAAGTTTATAAAGTTCTGAAATTACATAAACCTGAGCAGATAAAAGGATTATCAGTGCAGCGAAAGCCAGAATTATATTTAAGCGTTTTTTCATTCCATACAAATCTAAAACTAATATTTCATCAAAACATACATTAACCTTGCATTAACCTACTATTAACCAAGTTATATTGAAATACCGGATACTTTTATACCGTAAATCAAAAATTCAATAAAATCATTTATCATGAAACAGAAAATATTTTTAATTGTGGTCCTTTTAACAGGAATGATAGTAAACCTCAGTGCCCAACAAACTGAAGATGCCAGGGAACGCGCTGAAAGCCGTGAACGTGCCCGTTCAATTGTGAGGTCGGCTACTGAACCACAGGTAGTTATAGGAACTGCAGGCGTTGATTCACGTGGTTACATTTCAATTGGCGGCGAGGAACAAAGGGTATCGTTAAACCTTTCAAAACATTTTGATGGAGAATCAATTTCCTCTGAAGCCGATTTTGAAGTTTCTGATGAACATAGTTCCATAAGTCTTAATTTATCCGGGTCGTGTGATAATGGTGATATTACCATCACTATCATACAGCCAAACGGAGAAGTTATGAAAAAACAGAAAATAACCAATGCTGCTGATATTAGCTGGTCAATACGGTTTACGATAAAAGAAGGTGAAGAAAAAAAATATATTGGCAAATGGCAACTTAAAGTTGAAGCTAATAAAGCTGAAGGGCATTACAACCTGAATATTAACAGCAGATAGTTTTAAATAAAGCAATTAAACAGTACAGAAACAGAAACAGACGCATTTCGAAATTGCGGGGGCAATACTGATTGTTCCCGCTTTTTTATTTTTTATATGAATATTATGCTTATAAATAATACTCTTTGCTCGAAGTTTCCCCTCCAAAATAATTACTTTTCCATATTCTTTCCCCTATCGGGGAAAATGTCAGCAGAGTATGGCTCGTGTGGCAGGCGATGACAAAAGGGGTCACAGGAGGGGTGTCCCGATATCGGGACAGGGTGGTTCTTAATAAATATTTATTATAAGGGTGGGGAAATAATAATATTCATATAATTATTCATTTAAATATTGTTGTGTGAATGATTATTACAGGCAGGATTTGAATTATTCATCTTTCCTGATAGTCATAATTTTTTAATATTTAAAGATTTTTCCGTACTCAGGATGAAAATAAAAAAGCCGAAAAAACTCCGGCTTTTTAGTTGGTTTATTTATAGTTTAGGCATAATTATTTCTTTTCCAAAAATGCATTCCTTAAAAAAACTTTACCCCTGACCTGAACATTTTCACCTGAATTATTATCGATGTCTTTTCTGTCAACATCCAATGCAGGCAAGTGATTCTGAGCAATAATTGCCAGTGCTAGGTTAAATGCAAATAAAAAAAGAATAAAATATTTTATTCAAACTGATTGATCTCTTTAACAGGATTGCAAGATATAAATCAAAAATAATCCATCATACAATGAATTAATCAATTTATAACGCGGATAATACAATTTTAAAAAAAGAGGCTTTAAAATCTGAAATATTTAGTTATTCCACACTGATACGAGTGATTTAAAACAATCGGCTGAAGCATCCTTCCTTCTTTCGTTTGCGGTACCGTTGTATGAATCCATAAATCCTTTTGCCGACCCCCACACGGTTTGCATCATACCTGCATAACGGGGTTTCATCTCATTTGATGCATTTTTAATAAAACTCCGCGTCATTTTATCCTGCTCAAGTGCAACATCGCTTTTTCGCCACGGACAGGTTACTACAGTCAGGCCTTTGGCAGCAAAAAGGGCAACTGTCGGGTGAGATGCTTCGTAATGCCAGTCACATATAACCACATCTTTCGAAATCAGGTCGATAGCTTTGTGGGTATTGTTAAAACTTGCTTCCCAGAGGCCGATCCCGGTTGTTTTACCATCAATCAGCCTGTCGCCCCAAATCCATAATTCTGTTTCAGTTTTTTTTAAATGATCGCGGATTTTATTTACTTCCCCGGCAAATAATTCCGCTTTGTCCAGCCCGTAACAACGAGAGCATTGCTCATGCCCGATATAAAAAACTTCATCCATGCCTGCATGAAATGCATCTGCTTCAAATACTTCGACAATTTCATCAACAATATCGAAAACAACCTTATGCACTTCGGGATGCAGGGGGCAGTAACTTTTACAGTATAAGCCGTCATCATTGGGCCATTCGTATTTTTCAGGGAATTCAACCTCCGGTGTTTCATCAAATTCGGGATATACTTCGAGGAGTTTACCGGGAGTGCCGGCCCACGACTGGTGCCCTAATAAATTAACCTGAGGCATTAACCGGATGTTATGCTTTTTACAAATAGTAACCAGTTTTTTGACATCTGTTTCTTTTAGTGGATTTCCACCAACCAGTTCAGGATGTGATTTATATTCATAACCGTAATCGACTCTTAAAATAAGTGTATTCACACCATCAGGCGCTAAGGTATTATCAATAAAATCAACAAATTCATCGATAACTTCCGGAGTTGGTGCTGCAATACAAAGACCCCTGACTTTGTAGGGTTCTTCAGCACAAATACTGTTAAGTAAGAAACAAAAAAGGGCAAAAGTGAATACGGCTTTTTTCATAATTCAGTTTATTCAGGTTTAAGGGTATTAAATTACAAATTCTGTTTAAGTATCCAAGTTATTAAAATGTTATTGTGAGGCCACATTCCAGCTTTCAGGCCAGTTTTCTCCCGATTGGATCCTGTAAACAAGGATTTCTGTACCGAAACCATACATATTGCCGAGTTCAGTGCTCCCGGTTAATATTGTACCAATATTGGATGTACTTATAGCTGTTGCTGATTTTATTTTCATCAGTAGCCTGGGTCCGAGTTGGAGTTCGGTCCGGGTCCTGGCATCCAGTGCATTCATCGATTTAAACGACCTGGTAAATGCAATGGCGGATGAATTGTTAAAAAGCCAGCCATGATTCGTTGAAGAGTCGTCAAGATGTTTTTGAACAATGCCTTTGATATTATCGGTTGTACGCCAGGTATTATAAGTTGTATATGGGCCAATCTGACCGGCAGATGTTGAAAAAGGCCCTATCGGATTAGGCTGGTCATTCCAGGTAATGCTGTAAGGGTCCCATTCGGCAACTGCCTCGCCAAAAGGTATCGTAACTACGCCAGCCTGCCCTGTTTGTGAATCTTCATAAATATTAATGTAAGCTTCAAGCACTTCAGCACCTTCAGGCAACTGAGGCATAAAAAACTCCACATAAAACCTTTGCTCATGGTTTGGCTCTCCGTGGCTGCACACAAGGCTGTAAGTTCCATCGTAATTATAATCGGGCAACGAAGATGAAACATAAGCATCCTTGGAAGCTGCAAGCCAGAAACAATAAACATCAGACTCACCAGAAGTTCCGGGATCGTCATCCTTCCCGAAAAAATCGCAGGCACTGGTTAAAACTGCAAGTAACAAAATCAGAATAAATGGCTTTAGGTATTTCATAAGATTCCCTCCTCTATGAAAAATGATTAAATAAACTGTCGTGAAAAAAACTTATTAATTTTACCGCTCTTAACTAAATTAAAATATATTCAGGTCATTTACAAGTACATTGAAAGATAAAAACACATATAGTCCTGTTTTTGAAAGAGATTTTTCGAATGAAATCATTTTCAAAACTTCACGGAGCAGCGGCCCCGGAGGGCAGAATGTAAAGATATTTTAGACAGTTTTACATTCTTTAATACCAAATGATAGCAACATTTGTAAAACGATTAAAATGAGAATTTCAGAAGAACGTAGAAACCGATTATTGGATGAATTTAAGTTCACTTCCAGCCGTAGCAGTGGGCCAGGAGGACAAAATGTAAATAAGGTGAATAGTCGTATTGAACTGCATTTTAATCTGGAAGAATCTGATGTATTTTCTGCTGACGAAAAACATACAATAAAAATAAAACTTGCTAATCGAATTAATTCAGAGGGTGAAATTTTTTTAGCATCGGGTGTTGAACGGAGCCAGTGGCAAAATAAAGAAAGAGTAATTCAAAGATTTTTTGAACTTGTTGAAAAAGCACTCACCCCCCGGAAAAAACGAATTAAAACCGAACCAACTCAAGCCTCAAAAATAAAACGATTAGATGGTAAAAAACAACTCTCACTAAAAAAACAAATTAGAAAAAAACCTGAATTATAAAATCAAAGATGTGTAATCTAAATTCTGCCTGATAATTTTCTTTTATTCAAATTCAATTAAAATGAACTACCCCGCCGCAGAGCAGCGGGGTATCAGTGCCCTCTCTAAAAGAGGGCTAATTGAGTCGACTTGTGGAGTACTTTGTA
>JAFGGF010000041.1 GCA_016930735.1 Prolixibacteraceae bacterium | reverse complement strand
GAACTTCTTTTTCAGATTCTTGTGTTTTCTGAGAAAATTTCAATTTTTTACAATACTCATGAAATGGTCTCATTTTATCTCTATCCAATGATGACAAATTCTGTTTATTTTTGTAAAAATCATTTACTTTCTCATCAATATCTTTAAATTTTACCACAAGTTTCCAGAGATCATTTCCATTTAGTGATTTAACAGGCTTTTCATTATTCTTAGAAATTTTAATCAAAGTATCCCCATTTTCAGCTAAAATTCTACTGAACTTATCCTGATCAGTATGTAGGGATGCTTCCATATTTTTATGTTATGAAAAGTAAAGTTATGGAATATTTGTTTATCAACAACAAATTGTGAATAAATAATCACTAAAAACATTCACATCATTTTTAATATTAAACATTTATTTTATCACAAAGCCGTAATAATTAAGCCTATGTATTTAATATTTACCTACACACCAAATTAAAAAAACTACACATACTATATTATGATCCACACACTTCAAATTATATTACGAAAATAAGATCTAAAAAGTCTGCCATAAAAAATCACAATCAAACAAAAATATTTAGTTTAATACTATAAGGACATTAACAAAAGCCGATTAATTTTGTTAATTGAATAAAAACACAGAATAATGAAAATTATCTCATGGAATGTAAACGGAATCCGTGCCGTAGCAAAAAAAGATTTTTATGACGATATTAAAACGCTTGCTCCTGATATTTTATGCCTTCAGGAAACCAAAGCCCAGGAAGACCAGGTTGCTGAAACAGTAGAATCATTAAACGATTATTCCGTTTTCAGTAATTCAGCAGAAAAGAAAGGTTATTCAGGAATTGCTGTTCTTTCAAAAGTCAAATCATTGAATGTTTCGACGGATATTGGAATTTCGGAGCACGATACTGAAGGCCGTGTAATCTGCCTTGAATATGAATTGTTCTTTTTGGTTAATGTTTATGTCCCGAATTCGGGAAATGACTTAAAAAGACTGGGTTACCGGCAGGAATGGGATCTGGCATTTTTTAATTATTTAAAGAACATTGAAAAATCGAAGCCTGTAATTGTGTGCGGCGACTTTAATGTAGCACATAAGCCCAATGACTTGGCCCGTCCGAAGCCAAATTATAACAAATCGGCTGGTTTTATGCAGGAAGAAATCGACGGGATGGATCGTTATATACAGGGTGGTTTCGTCGATTCTTTCCGGCATTTCTACCCCGATGCCATTGAAAAATATTCCTGGTGGAGTTACCGTGCCGGAGCCCGCGCCAAGAACGTGGGCTGGAGGATCGATTATTTCCTTGTAAGTAAATCGTTTATACCCTCGGTTAAAAAAGCTTTTATTTTAAATGAGGTTATGGGTTCTGATCACTGCCCGATCGGGATTGAGATTTAATTTGTTGTTTCAGAAACAAATTCGGCATTCCTTGCCGTTTCAACATCCTTTGCCACATCAGGTCGGAGTAGTTTCCAGTGGAATCGAAGATCGTAATTCTCTTTCCAGCTTTTTCCTTCCTGCTGGCTCAGATGCTGCAATGGCATCTCATTATACAGCGGCTCAGTAAGTTTTATCAGCTGATCCCAATACAATAAGGCTTTTTGTAAGTGAGCAACTGCTTTTGTACGTTCCGATTCATCACCCGTTAATCTGAATTTCTGAAGGCAAATCCCTCCCCTGATCTTTTCCGAAAAATGTAATCCGAGAAATGACCATGCAGTAATATCAGCAACTTCATATTTTAATGTTTTATTTTTTGAAATATCGATTTCTTTAGTCAGGCTTATGGCAAAACTACAGTCCTTAACAAACATTGTAGCCAGCCTGTCAGGAGTAATTTTATTTTCAGGGAAACTACCTCCTGATAATAAAGTATTTACATATTCATTTATTGAAACGATATTTGTATCAAGTGGAAGTTGATTAATCAGCCGGTCGATAGAAATATAATCCACTCTTCGTGTTTGATTATCAAGAGCCATTATCCCTTCGCCATAAAGGGTAAAATCCCATGTGCAATCAAAATCAGAAGCAATTTTTAACTGAGTTGAACTCGCATAAGAATATGCTTTCAGAAGATTCTTGCCTGGCTCGCCATACCTGCGTGTAAACTCAGAATTAAAAACCTCATCAGGTGTATCAGGATTATACAATAACCTTCCCCACAATTTATAAAATAACCATTGACGTTCAAATGCATACTTCCAGTTAATTCCGATTGTATCCTTTGTAAAATAGTCTTTTGCCGGAATATACGTCTCTGAACCAATAATATAACCACCGGAATATTCCTGTTTGTTTTGATTAATATGATTTCTAATAAACGAAGGGACTCCCCAGCGCAGGCAGAAAAAATCCTCGTTGCGGGCAGTCCAGACAATTTTATAATCCTCTGGAATTGGATCGAAATACGTATCATATAACTTTCCGCCATGAACTTTTATTAAATCGGGAGTGGAATGGGCATGCGACCAGTTGAATTTCAGGTCAGCCCAAATGGGTTTTTCAAAACAACCAAGCCTAGCTTCATCCTCAATTATCTTCCGGGTCATCCTTTCAGTTTCGATACTTGTATTTCCAAGCGAAGCTGTAGTACTGGAAAACGGGATCCGATGTATCAACTTCGACTTTCTTTTTGCCTGATCCATTCCTTCAATTATCGTTTCTCTGATCCATTTTTCACGCTGTGCAGGAGTCATTCCACCCATACCTTCTCCAAGGGTAAGCCCCATCCCTGTAAGATTCGGATACTCTTCCAGCATTTGAGTTACACATTCACGTGTATATTGTTTTATTATTTCAGAAGTATCACCCTCAACATAATAATCGTGTTCCAGGTTATCCAATGCAACGTTATGGGCTTTGGCAAATTCAGGTGTAACAAAAATATTAAACGGAATTATATACGTATCAATAGCTCTTTCATTTGCCATCCTCATAATGGAATGAAACAATGTTTGCCATTCTTTCATTTCTTTGTCACTCCAGGGGCTGGATTCCGGGAAGTTGGTTGGTTTAATCAAAAATGTATAAGGATGCAGATTCCATAAAGTCAGGCTGTTGAATCTGTTTTCGGCCATCATATCAAGGAAAACTTTCCAGAAAACAGTATCGCGGCAGGTCTGATCATGAATATCAAGAGCATAACTATGCCGATAGGTATCCCATGGTAAATCAAACTTGATGGTACGAAACGGAAGAAATGGTTTTTCATTTTTCGGTTGGCAATCCATCAGTTTTATACCGTTTTTTATATCCTCAGCCAAAGCCAGGCAACCATAGATCAAACCTCTTTCATCACCACCAGTTATTTCAATTGAATTATTATCAGAGATAATAGTGAAGGCCTCATCTTCCATTTTTCTTTTGTTTACATCTAATTTGATGTAGAAATCCGCCTCATCACTTATTTTATAGTTTTCTTCCCGAAGTGCATCCGTTAATTTACCTGCAGCATATTTTTGCTGTTCCGAAGATTCTTTATAGGATATTTTTACTGTTTGGGAAATACTGTTTACATAAATTAAGCAAAACAAGGTCAGCAATAAAAATGTTTGAAATTTCATAATTAAAAACTCTTAATGAGAAAAGCTAATATACAAAACTTATAAAACAAAAAAGACCGGTAAATACCGGTCCTTTATACAATTCTATATAATATACAGTTAGTCTTTCTTTTCTTCAGAGCCTTCTTCTGCTTTTGGTTCTTCAGTTTCTTCTTCAGCTTTAGGCTCTTCAACTACAGGTTCTTCAACCGGAGCATCGGTTTCCTCTGTAACATCAACTTTTTCTTCAACTATTTCTGCTTCAGGTTGTATTTCATCTGCAGCAACCTCTTCAGTTTTTACTTCTTCAACAGCCTCTTCAACAACAGCTTTTGTTTTTGTTGATTTTTTAGCTGCCACAGGAGTTTCTGATTTTTTAGTTGTGCTACCACGACGAGAACGACGTTTTTTCGATTTCTGGCTTTCATCCTGTGAAGCCAGCATTGCTTCGTTAAAATCAACCAACTCGATAATACACATATCAGCATTATCGCCCAAACGGTTCCCGGTTTTTAAAATTCGGGTATAACCACCCGGACGATCAGCAATTTTACCAGATACTTCACGGAAAAGTTCCGACACAGCATTTTTATCCTGTAAATAACTAAAAACTACCCTTCGTGAATGTGTAGTATCTTCTTTTGCTTTAGTAATCAAAGGTTCAACATACATTCTTAAAGCTTTTGCTTTTGCAATAGTAGTTGTAATCCGCTTATGCTGAATCAGTGAACTTGCCATGTTTGCAAGCATCGCTTTCCTGTGTGCGCTTTTTCGTCCTAAATGATTAAATTTTTTATTATGTCTCATTACCTCTATTCCTTATCTAATTTGTACTTAGTTATATCCATCCCGAAATTCAGGCTCATTCCATTTAACAGGTCATCCAGTTCTGTAAGTGATTTTTTTCCAAAATTCCTGAATTTGAGAAGGTCGTTTCTGTTGTATTGAACCAGGTCGCCAAGTGTGTCTACATCGGCTGCTTTGAGGCAGTTAAGTGCCCTTACAGATAAGTCGAGGTCAACCAGCTTGGTTTTCAGCAACTGGCGCATATGCAGTACTTCTTCATCAAATTCTTCATTTGCAAATTTCTCATCCGAGTCAAGTGTGATTTTTTCATCAGAGAAAAGCATAAAGTGGTAAATCAGGATTTTGGCAGCTTCTTTTAAAGCTTCTTTAGGCTGAATTGAACCATCGGTAGTAATATCGATTATCAACTTTTCATAGTCGGTTTTCTGTTCTACACGGTAATTCTCAACAGAATATTTTACCTGTTTAATAGGAGTATAAATTGAATCTACAGGGATTACCCCAAATTCACTTTCAACCGGTTTGTTTTCAACTGCAGGAACATAACCACGGCCTTTGCTGACCGATAATTCCATCTGAATTTTCACATCCGGTTCCATCCTGCAAATAACCAATTCAGGATTTAACACCCTGAAACCGGTCATAAACTTATTGATATCGCCTGCAGTAAAAACCTCCTGCCCCGTAATATTTATGGATACTTTTTCATTGTCGAAATCATCAACTTCCTTTTTAAACCGAATTTGTTTCAAATTCAGGATAATATCGGTAACGTCCTCAATTACTCCTTTAATCGTAGAAAATTCGTGGTCAACTCCTTCGATTTTTACAGTTGTGATTGCATAACCCTCAAGAGATGATAATAATATCCGACGCAGGGCATTACCGATTGTAATACCATAACCAGGTTCCAACGGACGAAATTCGAATTTCCCGAATTTGTCATCGGACTCAATCATTATCACCTTGTCAGGTTTCTGGAATGCTAATATTGCCATAATACTGATAAATAAGTTATTATTTTGAGTACAACTCTACGATAAGTTGTTCCTTAATGTTTTCAGGGATTTCTTCGCGTTCCGGTACATTCAGGAATTTACCGGCAAGCCTTTCTTTATCCCATTCCAACCATTCGTATTGGGCACTTCTGTGCGAATTGAGCGATTCAGTAATCTCTTCAAGAGATTTTGATTTTTCACGGACTGCAACAATATCACCTGGTTTTACCTGGTACGAAGGTATATTAACAACTTCTCCGTTTATTACAATATGTTTATGTGTAACAAACTGACGTGCAGCTGCACGGCTTTTTGCTATTCCTAAACGGAAAACAACATTGTCGAGCCTTGATTCCAGTAACTGAAGTAGTACTTCACCGGTGATTCCTTTGGAAGCCTGAGCTTTTTTAAATAATCCCCTGAACTGGCGTTCAAGTAAACCATAGGTATATTTTGCCTTTTGTTTTTCTTTTAACTGTAAACCGTATTCCGATTTTTTTCTTCTTTTAGAAGATAATCCGTGCATTCCCGGAGGGTAGTTTTTGTGTTCAAAAACTTTATCAGGCCCGAAAATAGGTTCTCCGAATTTCCTTGCAACTTTTGATTTAGCTCCTCTGTATCTTGCCATTTTTTCTTTCTTTAATAATTATACACGTCTTCTTTTAGCAGGCCTGCAACCATTATGTGGCAGAGGTGTTACATCAACAATTTCAGTAACCTGAATACCGATTGTGCTTATAGCCCTGATGGCTGACTCACGGCCATTGCCCGGACCCTTTACATAAACCTTTACTTTGCGTAAGCCAAGGTCGTATGCAGTTTTTGCACATTCTTCAGCTGCCACCTGTGCAGCATAAGGAGTATTTTTTTTAGAGCCGCGAAAGCCCTTTTTACCTGCTGATGACCAGGAAATCACTTCCCCGTTCATATTGGCAAGAGTAATAATTATATTATTAAATGATGAGTGAATATGTGCCTGACCGTTCGGTTCAACAACAACAACTCTTTTCCTGCTTGTTCCAGTTTTTTTTGCCATAACTCAATTAACTATTTAACAGCTTTTTTCTTGTTAGCAACTGTTTTACGTTTTCCTTTCCTGGTGCGTGCATTATTTTTAGTACTTTGCCCGCGTACCGGCATACCAATACGGTGACGGATTCCACGGTAAGAACCAATATCCATCAACCTTTTAATATTTAATTGTACTTCCGAACGGAGTTCCCCTTCGACTTTAAAATTATCGTTGATTACACTACGGACAGCATTAAACTGATCATCGTTCCAGTCTTTAACTTTCAGGTCCCTGTCAACTCCGGCTTTTTCCAGAATTGTATTGGCCCTGCTACGTCCTATACCGAAAATATAAGTTAAGGCGATTTCGCCTCTTTTGTTATCCGGAATATCAACACCAACTATACGTGCCATATAAATACTTTTTTACTTTTAATTTTTATCCCTGACGTTGTTTGAATTTTGGATTCTTTTTGTTAATCACATACAAACGTCCTTTCCTACGAACTATTTTGCAGTCGGAGCTGCGTTTTTTTACTGAAACACGAGTTTTCATTGTAAAGTTCCTTAATTTTTGTATCTAAAAGTTATTCTTCCTTTTGTTAAATCGTACGGCGACATTTCAAGCTTTACCTTATCTCCTGGCAGAATTTTGATATAATGCATACGCATCTTACCTGAAATATGGGCAGTAATTATGTGCCCGTTTTCCAATTCTACACGGAACATCGCGTTCGATAATGCTTCGATTATCTTACCGTCCTGTTCTATTGAAGCCTGTTTTGCCATAAAAATTTGTTCTTTTGAACTTCTTCTATTATAAAATCAAATGTCGACAAAATTTCTGCCCGTTCAAACCCTACAGCAATTGTATGTTCAAAGTGAGCCGATGGCCTCCTGTCAAAGGTTTTAATGGTCCATCCGTCGTTAAGCTGGTAAATCCTTCGGGTTCCTGCATTTATCATTGGTTCAATTGCCAATACCATTCCTGCAACCATTTTATTGCCTCTGTATTGTTTGCCAAAATTCGGGACATCCGGTTCTTCATGGAGTTTACGGCCAATTCCATGGCCAGCCAACTCTCTTACAACCGAATAACCCCTTTTTTCAACATAACTATGAACCGCATTTCCTATCGCACCTATGAAATTCCCTTCAATAGCCAATTCAATTCCTGCCTGCAAAGCATTAAAAGTAATCTTGCTTAATTCAGTTTTTTCATTAGATACATCACCTACCAAAAAAGTAAAACATGAATCTCCAAAAAAACCATTCTTTTCAACTCCGCAATCGACAGAAACCAAATCACCATCTTTTATTTTGTAATTCGAAGGAATACCATGAACCACAGTATCGTTAACAGAAATACAAAGTGTATTTGGAAATCCCCGGTAATTAAGGAATGCAGGGTATCCACCATTATTTTTAATGAACGCTTCAGCCTCTTTGTCTAACTCTGATGTTGTAATTCCCGGCTGAATAATCCTGGCAACCCGTGCCAATGTTTTGCTTACCAGCAAACAGCTTTCCCTGATTAATTCTATTTCCTCCCTTGTTTTAAGGCAGATCATAGAAATAAGCAGATTAATACATTGCCTGCCCTCCTCCGGTACGGCCTTTAATACGTCCTGATTTCATCAGCCCGTCGTAATGACGCATCAGAAGATGGCTTTCTATTTGTTGTAACGTATCGAGAACTACACCAACCAATATAAGCAGTGAAGTTCCGCCGTAAAAATACGCAAATCCTGTATTAATACCAATCAGCATTGCAAAGGTTGGTAGAATTGTAACAAAGCCAAGGAAAATTGATCCCGGCAATGTAATCCTTGACATAACAGTATCAAGGAATTCAACGGTTTTTTTACCTGGTTTGACACCTGGAATAAATCCACCGTTTTTCTTCATATCCTCAGCCATTTGGGTTGGATTTACAGTGATTGCTGTATAAAAATAAGTAAATGCAACAACCAGTAAAAACTGGGCAAAATTATACCAAAATCCAACATGGTTGGCAAATGCTGATGCAAACTTGCTCATACCATCTGAACTGGCAAAACCTGCCAATGTAATAGGTACGAACATAATTGCCTGAGCAAAAATAATTGGCATAACTCCGGCTGCATTAACTTTTAACGGAATATACTGGCGAACTCCTCCGTATTGTTTATTGCCAACAATCCGTTTTGCATACTGTACGGGTATTCTGCGTGTGCCTTGTACAAGCATTATTGAACCCATAAAAACAACATACAAAATCAGAAATTCAACAAGGAATAATACAAGCCCCCCGCCCTGCTCACTAATCCGTGAAACGAATTCCTGAAAAATCGCCTGAGGAAGCCTTGCTATAATACCAATCATGATAATCAGGGAAATACCATTACCAATACCTTTATCGGTAATCCTTTCACCCAACCACATGATAAACATCGAACCTGCAGTAAGGATTATAACCGATGATACTGTAAACAATGTACCAGTCAGTCCAAATGCTTGCGGAGGCAACTGATTATGAAGATTTGCCAGATATGCCGGAGCCTGGAAAATCAGTATTACAACAGTTAAATACCTTGTAATCTGATTAATTTTCCTTCTTCCCGACTCACCCTCTTTCTGCAACCTCTGGAAATAGGGTACTGCGATCCCCAATAACTGGATCACAATTGAAGCGGAAATGTATGGCATAATCCCTAAAGCAAAAACAGAAGCTTTTGAAAATGCACCGCCCGAAAACATATCAAGCAACCCAAGCAGCCCTGTAGCTGTCTGATTTCGCAAATTAGCCAACTGGGCAGGATCGATTCCGGGAAGGGATATAAATGATCCCAAACGGTAAATTAACAAAAAGAAAAGAGTAGTTCCTATTCTTATCCTTAGGTCTTCAATTTTATAAATATTCTTTAGGGTCTCTATAAATCGTTTCATTACAGCTTAGAGTATTTCAGTAGTTCCGTTAATTTTTTCTATTGCTTCTCTGGCACTTTTTGAAAAAGCATTCGCTTTAACATCAAGTTTTTTGGTTAATTCACCATCGCCAAGAATTTTAACTTTATCTTTTTTTGAAGTAATACCTGCATCAATCAGGGTTTGCAAATCGATTGCATCCAGGTTTCTTTTTTCTGCCAGTTCCTGCAGGGTACTCAGGTTAATAGCCTTATATTCAACCCTGTTCCTGTTTTTGAAACCCATTTTAGGCACAACCCTTTGCAAAGGCATTTGCCCTCCTTCAAAACCTATTTTACGGGAAAAGCCGGACCTGGACTTTTGTCCTTTATGACCGCGGGTTGAAGTTCCTCCATAACCGGAACCTTGACCCCTTCCAATTCGTTTTTTGCCCTTTACCGATCCCTTTGCAGGTTTTAAGTTACTCAAATCCATGATTCTAGAATTATTTCAATGTTATTTTACTTCTTCAACTTTTAATAAATGACTCATCTTCCTGACCATTCCGAGTACCTGCGGTGAATCGTCATGTTCAACAGTTTGGTTCATTTTTTTCAGTCCCAAAGCAGCAAGCACAGCTTTCTGGCGTTTTGTGGAACCGATGCTACTTTTCACTAATGTTACTTTAATTTTCGCCATGATTCCTTATCCTTTAAATACCTTTTCCAATGTTACTCCCCTTTGCTGGGCTACTGAATATGCATCTCTCATTTCGAGCAGTGCAGCCATGGTGGCTTTAACCAGGTTGTGAGGATTTGATGATCCTTTTGATTTTGCCAGAATATCATGAATTCCGACACTTTCGAGGACTGCGCGCATTGCACCACCTGCTTTTACTCCGGTACCTGAAGATGCCGGTTTTAACAATACATTTGCACCACCAAATTTTGCAGTTTGTTCGTGTGGTATAGTACCGTTTATTACCGGGATTTTTACAAGGTTCTTTTTAGCTGCATCAACACCTTTGGCAATTGCTGTTGTTACTTCACTGGCTTTCCCTAGGCCCCAGCCTACTATACCGTCTTCGTTCCCAACAACAACAATCGCTGAAAAACTGAATGTACGTCCCCCCTTCGTTACTTTTGTAACCCTGTTGATCGCTACTAACCTGTCTTTCAGTTCAAGGTCGCTGGTTTTTACTTTTTTAATATTTACTGACATAGTATTCTAAAAATTTAGGCCACCTTTGCGGGCAGCATCAGCTAATTGTTTTACTCTTCCATGGTACAAATATCCGTTCCTGTCGAATACTACTTCTTTTATTCCAGCTGCAAGTGCTTTTTCGGCAATTATTTTACCAACCATTGCTGCTTTATCGGTTTTTGTACCTTCTTTTTCTGATATCTCTTTTATGCCGGATGTTGCCGAAAACATGGTTTTACCTTCAACATCGTCAATTAATTGGGCATAAATTTGTTTATTGCTTCTGAATACACATAAACGAGGCCGGTCAGAGGTCCCCGTTACTGTTTTACGGATACGTTGTTTTATCCTTTTTCGCCTTTCTGTTTTTGTTAAAGCCATAACTTTACTATTTTCTATTTAGCAGCAGCCTTACCAGCCTTACGTCTTAATACTTCACCTACAAACTTGATACCTTTGCCTTTATATGGTTCAGGTTTACGCAATGAGCGTATTTTTGCGGCTACCTGCCCAACCAGTTGCTTATCGCAGCTTTTTAATGTAACAACAGGATTACTCCTTTTATCTGATTTTGCTTCTACACTCACTTCAGGTGGAACCTGGATAAAAGTATGGTGAGAATACCCAAGTGTTAAATCGATAATATCGTTATCCAACATCTCGGCGCGGTAACCAACACCTACCAGTTCAAGTTTAATTTCGTAACCTTTTGAAACACCGGTTACCATATTATTAATAAGCGAGCGATATAATCCGTGCATAGCTTTATGCTGTTTCTGGTCACTTTCTCTTTCAACGGAAAGAGTATTACCTTCAAATTTAACCTGCACACACGGATCTATTTTTTGAGACAATTCACCCAGCGGACCTTTAACTGTTGCTACGTTATCTTCACTTATTTTTATATCAACTCCTGCCGGAATTTCTATGGGTAATTTTCCTATCCTTGACATAGTTTTTCCTCCTTCGTTTAATAAACGTAACACAAAATTTCTCCGCCTACGCTCAATTCCCTGGCCTCTTTATCGGTAATAACACCTTTTGAAGTGGAAATAATAGCGACTCCCAATCCGTTCAAAACACGAGGAATTGATTCTGAATCGCAGTATTTACGTAAGCCTGGTTTACTAACTCGCTCTATTGCTTTAATTGCATTCAATTTAGTCTCAGGATTATATTTCAAAGCTATTTTAATATTCCCCTGATAGTTTACATCTTCTTCAAATTTATAATTCAGGATATAACCTTTTTCTTTCAGGATTTTAGTAATTTCCTTTTTAATATTTGAAGCAGGTACATTAACAACCTTATGGCCTGCCATTATACCGTTTCTGATTCGGGTCAGATAATCTGCTATTGGATCTGTTACTTTACTCATTTCTCAAAAGTTTAATATTACCAACTTGCCTTTTTTACGCCAGGAATTAATCCTTCGGAAGCCATTTCCCTGAAATTAATCCTGCTGATTCCAAACTGGCGCATATAACCTTTTGGGCGTCCTGTAAGTTTACAACGGTTGTGTAAACGCACTTTTGATGAATTCCTTGGTAACTTCTGCAATCCAATCCAATCGCCTTCGGCTTTTAATTTGGCCCTTTTCTCAGCGTATTTTTCAACCATTTTTGCACGTTTAACTTCGCGTGCTTTCATTGATTCTTTGGCCATGATCAATCCTTTTTAACATTTTTGAATGGTAACCCAATTTCACGTAACAAAGCAAATCCTTCTTCATCGGAATCTGCAGAAGTGACAAAGGTAATATTCATACCATTAATTTTATTTACCTTATCAATATTAATTTCAGGGAATATGATCTGTTCAGGTACACCCAGGGTGTAATTCCCGTTCCCATCCATTTTACTTTCAATTCCACGGAAATCGCGGATTCGTGGCAATGCGACTGCAATTAAACGGTCGAGGAATTCATACATACGGTCGCGACGCAGTGTAACGCGCACGCCGATAGGCATCTTCTTCCTTAATTTAAAGTTGGATATATCCTTTTTTGATACGGTCTGGACTGCACTTTGCCCGGCGATCATAGTCATTTCCTGTGTTGCTACTTCGATCACTTTTTTATCGGCAATTGCGGCTCCAACACCCTGGTTAAGGACAATTTTTTCCAACCTGGGTACCTGCATCACTGATTTGTAACTGAATTCTTTCATCAGTGCAGGTATAATTTCTTCCTTGTATCTCTTTTTAAGAGTTGGTACGTAAGCCATTACTTTATCTCCTCTCCAGATTTTTTGGAATAACGAATTAACTTGCCTTTTGCACCCAGTTTCCTGCCAATACGGGTCCGTTCCCCTGTTTTTGGGTCGACCAGCATCAGGTTTGAAATCTGGATAGGCGCTTCTTTTTCAATGATACCTCCCTGAGGGCTTTCTGCATTTGGCTTGGTATGTTTTTTAATCATATTCACACCTTCCACAATAGCCCTGTTAGAATCACGGTTTACTTCAAGGACACGTCCTTTGGTGTTTTTGTAATTACCCGAGATAACTATAACTGTATCACCTTTTTTTATGTGTAACTTTTTTTGCATTTTTAACTTTTTGCTATTAAAGTACTTCAGGCGCGAGCGAAATAATTTTCATATTTTTTTCACGCAATTCTCTTGCAACCGGGCCAAATATACGGGTTCCTCGTATTTCACCTGCATTGTTTAACAGTACAACAGCATTGTCGTCAAAACGGATGTATGATCCATCGTCTCGCCTGACTTCCTTTTTTGTACGTACAACAATTGCTTTTGAAACGGTACCTTTTTTTACATCACCCCCCGGTATTGCACTCTTAACAGTTACCACAATAACGTCGCCTAACGTAGCATAACGTTTACGGGTACCTCCCAGCACCCTTATACATAATACTTCTTTGGCGCCACTGTTATCGGCAACTGTACATCTTGATTCTTGTTGTATCATGATTACTTAGCTCTTTCTAAAATTTCAACTAGCCTCCAACATTTATTCTTGCTCAGAGGGCGTGTCTCCATTATTTTTACTGTATCACCAATGTTGCATGAATTAGCATCGTCGTGAGCGTAAAACTTGGTAGTTTTATTGACAAACTTACCATATATCGGATGTTTTACTTTTCGTTTTTCAGCTACGACAATGGTTTTATCCATTTTATTGCTGACAACGACTCCGATACGTTCCTTCCTTAGATTTCTGACATTATTCTCTTCCATCTTGAACTCTACTACTGTTTGTTATTTAATTCCCTCTGATGGAGAACAGTTTTTAAACGTGCAATATTCCTGCGACTTTCCTTAATTTTCATTGGATTATCCAGTGGTGATACGGCATGATTTAATTTCAGGCGGACCAGGTTATCACTTTCAGTCTGAATGCGCTCTGCTATTTCCTTGTCCGTCAATTCTTTAATTTCAGATGTTTTCATTGTTCATCCAATTTTTTAATTTTCAACATAATCACGTCGTACGACGAACTTCGTCGGAATTGGCAACTTCTGGGCTGCCAGTCGTAAAGCTTCTTTTGCCATTTTAAACGGGACTCCATCTGCCTCGATGATAATATGTCCCGGTGAAACTCTGGCAACAAAAGCTTCCGGAGCACCTTTACCTTTACCCATACGGACTTCCGCAGGTTTTTTGGTAATTGGTTTATCAGGGAAAATCCTGATCCAAATCTGACCCTGGCGTTGCATGTGCCTAGTTACCGCAACCCTTGCCGCTTCAATCTGCCGGCCGGTAATCCACGATTCTTCCAACGCTTTTATACCGAAGGATCCGAATGCAATCTGGTTACCGCGCTGGGCGTTACCCTTCATTCGTCCTTTTTGTACTCTTCTGAATTTTACTCTTTTAGGCTGTAACATTCCAATTTAATTTCTGAGTGTTATACCGTTATTTTCTTCTTTTTCCACCGCGGCCTTTAGGTCCTCCGCCCGTACTTGGGCGGCCACCTTGTTTCTGCCCTACATTAGGCGATAAATCACGGTTTCCGTATATCATACCTTTACAAATCCAGACTTTTACACCGACTAAACCGGTTTTGGTCAATGCTTCAGCAAGTGCATAATCGATATCTGCACGTAAAGTATGTAAAGGAGTACGCCCGTCTTTATACATTTCTGAACGAGCCATTTCAGCTCCGTTTAAACGGCCTGAAACAAGTATTTTAATACCTTCGGCACCCATACGCATGGTTGAAGCAATAGCCATTTTTACCGCACGACGGTAAGCTATTTTTCCTTCGATCTGGCGGGCAACATTGTTCGCAACAATCCGTGCATCCAGTTCGGGCCTTTTAATTTCGAAAATATTAATCTGTACTTCTTTATTTGTAATCTTTTTAAGCTCTTCTTTTAATTTGTCAACTTCCTGACCACCTTTCCCAATAATTATTCCGGGGCGTGAAGTATGAACGGTAATTGTTATAAGCTTTAGTGTGCGTTCAATAACGATCCTGGAAATACTGGCTTTTGCCAAACGTGCATTCAGGTAGTCCCTGATTTTTTGGTCTTCAACCAGTTTATCGCCGTAATCATCGCCACCAAACCAATTTGAATCCCATCCTTTGATGAACCCAAGACGATTTGCTATTGGATTTACTTTTTGTCCCATAATTATTGTTCAATATTTTCTTCTGTGTTTACTTTACTGTCAAGGTAAATGGTCACATGGTTCGAGCGTTTCCTGATCCGGTGTGCCCTTCCCTGCGGAGCCGGGCGTAAACGTTTCAGTATCCGTCCTGAATCAACCATAATACGGCTGACATAAAGTTGACTTTCTTCTAACCGAACTCCTTCGTTTTTAGCCTGCCAGTTGGCAATGGCCGATAATAAAAGTTTTTCGACTTTTCTTGACGCTTCTTTTGAAGAGTACTTCAATACATTCAATGCCCTGTTAACATCCATACCACGGATCAAATCGGCAACAAGCCTCATTTTCCTTGGTGACGTAGGGCAATTTTTCAAAACAGCAAAATATTGTTGTTTTTGCTCTTCTTTCCTTTTTTCAGCTGCTAATCTTTTTCTGGCACCCATTTTAGTTCTTTTTTAAATTCTTCAAATTATGCCTTACCTTTTATTACCAGCATGTCCCCTGAACGTACGGGTAGGTGCAAACTCGCCCAAACGGTGCCCAACCATATTCTCGGTGATGTAAACCGGGATGAATTTGTTACCGTTATGCACTGCAATTGTATGGCCTACAAAATCAGGAGAAATTACCGATGCTCTTGCCCAGGTTTTAATAACCGATTTTTTATTGGTATCGTTCATATCGAGAACTTTCCTTTCCAGTTTAAAATCGATATACGGGCCTTTTTTTAACGAACGACTCATAATCCTGTTCCTTTCTTATTTTTTCCTACGTTCTACAATGTACTTATTTGACACCTTTTTCTTTGAACGGGTTTTATACCCCTTCGCAAGAACGCCCTTGCGAGAGCGCGGGTGTCCACCTGAAGCACGGCCTTCGCCACCACCCATCGGATGGTCAACCGGGTTCATGGCAACACCCCTTACGCGAGGCCTGCGTCCCAGCCATCTTGAACGGCCGGCTTTACCCGATTTTTCAAGGTTATGTTCAGAATTTCCAACAGTACCAACTGTAGCTTTACAGGTTGTAAGTACCATACGAGATTCGCCTGAAGGCAATTTGAGGATAGCATACCTGCCTTCACGTGAGGTCAATTGCGCAAATGCGCCTGCACTACGTGCCATAACACCTCCCTGTCCGGGTTGGAGTTCAATATTGTGGACCAAAGTACCCAGAGGTATTTCTCCGAGTGGTAGGGTATTTCCGATTTCCGGTTCAGAACCTGAGCCACTTTTAACAGTTTGCCCGGCCTTTAAACCGTTTGGGGCAATAATGTAACGCTTTTCGCCATCTTCATATATGAGCAAAGCGATACGTGCCGAACGGTTCGGATCGTACTGAATTGAATCGACTATAGCCGGAATACCTTCTTTATCTCTTTTAAAATCGATAATACGGTATTTCCGCTTATGTCCCCCACCTCTATACCTCATTGTCATGCGGCCCTGGTTATTGCGGCCGCCGGATTTCTTAAGGGGCTCCAACAATGATTTCTCAGGTGTTGATGCAGTAATGCTATCAAAGGCCCCGATAATTTTGTGCCTTTGACCCGGTGTTACTGGTTTTAATTTTCTTACTGCCATTATTTATTAAATATTACTGTAAAAGTCAATTGCTTCGCCTTCTTCAAGGGTTACGATTGCCTTTTTATATGAACTTGTTTTTCCGGTTATTACCCCTGATTTGGTATAACGGCTTTTTGTTTTTCCGCCATATACCATTGTGTTTACAGAAGCAACAGTCACATTATACAAGCTTTCAACCGCTTTTTTGATCTGTGGTTTGCTTGCCCTGCGATCGACAACAAAGCCGTAACGGTTAAACCGTTCCGACAGTCCAGTCATCTTTTCGGTAACGATAGGTTTTACTAATATGTCCATTATTCTGTTTCTTTTACTTTAAATACTTCCTCGATTTTCTTCAAGGATCCTTCTAAAATCACAAGAGTTTTTGCATTTAATATCTGATAAGTGTTTAAATCAGAGGCTGTTATAACTGAAACATCCTGTAAATTTCTGGATGACAAATATATATTAATATTTTCTTCCGGTAAAACGAAAAGTGACTTTTTATCAGCAATTTTCAAATTATCTTTAATAGCCACCATTTCACGGGTTTTAGGAGCTTCGAGTTTAAAGTCTTCCAGTACAAGGATACCATCTTCCTTTGCTTTATATGAAAGGGCTGACTTCCTTGCAAGTTGTTTAACCTTTTTGTTAAGCTTAAATCCATAATCTCTCGGACGTGGCCCGAAAATAGTACCACCACCTCGGAAAACCGGCGATTTAACACTACCAGCTCTTGCTGTTCCTGTGCCTTTTTGCCTTTTTATTTTCCTGGTGCTTCCACTGACTTCACCTCTTTCCTTTGATTTATGTGTACCCTGGCGTTGATTTGCCATGTATTGTTTTACATCGAGGTAGATCGAATGATCGTTGGGTTCAATACCGAAAATCTGGTCATCCAATGTAACCTTCCTGCCGGTTTCCTGTCCTTGTATATTTAAAACATTTAATTCCATTGTTTCCTTATAATAACATTAGAGCCCTTTGCACCCGGTACAGAACCTTTTACAATCAGAAGGTTCGATTCCGGGATAATTTTAATTACCAACAGGTTTTCAATTGTAACGGTTCCGTTACCTGTACGGCCAGCCATACGCATTCCTTTGAATACCCGCGATGGCCATGAAGAAGCTCCCAGAGAACCTGGCGCCCTGCTACGGTTATGCTGCCCGTGTGTGCTGTCACCAACGCCACGGAAACCATGCCTTTTTACAACCCCCTGAAACCCTTTACCTTTCGAAGTCCCAATAACATCGACATAATCATTTTCATGAAAAATATCAACGGTAATAATATCTCCCATGTTAAATTCTTCCTGGAAAGTATTATGAAATTCTACTACTTTACGCTTTGGAGTAGTGCCGGCTTTTTTAAAGTGCCCAAATTCTGCTTTGGTAGTTTTTTTCTCACTTTTTTCGCCATATCCCAACTGAAGCGCATTGTAGCCGTCTGTTTCCTCGGTCTTAACCTGTGTTACCACACAGGGACCGGCTTCAATAACAGTGCATGGGATATTCTTCCCCTCAACACTGAATACGGATGTCATTCCGATTTTTTTACCAATTAATCCAGCCATTTTTTCGACTACTTTTTAATTATCAAACTTTAATTTCAACCTCAACGCCACTTGGTAATTCCAATTTCATCAGGGCATCGATGGTTTTAGCTGTTGAGCTGTAAATATCGATCAATCGTTTGTATGATGACAACTGAAACTGTTCCCTTGATTTTTTATTGACAAAGGTTGAACGCAAAACAGTAAACACCCTGCGATGTGTTGGAAGAGGAATTGGTCCACTTACAACAGCACCTGTGGTTTTAACTGTTTTTACGATCTTTTCAGCCGATTTATCAACCAGGTTATGATCGTATGATTTCAGCTTAATCCTGATTTTTTGACTCATAATGAGATTTCGTTAATTTATTGTAATAAATCTGTTCTTCCCTGTACATGTTCCAGTACTTTTATAGCCAGTTGTTTCGGGACTTCTTCGTAATGGCTGAATTCCATCGAAGATGTTGCCCTTCCCGACGATAAAGTACGTAATACTGTCACATAGCCAAACTGTTCAGCAAGCGGTACTTTTGCAATTATTACCCTTGCTCCTGATTTTGACTCCATACCTTCGACATTACCGCGTCGGCGGTTTAAATCACCAATTATATCACCCATGTATTCATCGGGTGTTACAATTTCAAGTTTCATTAAAGGCTCCAGTAATTTCGGAGATGCCTTGGAAGCTGCGCTCCTGAATGCCTGCCTTGCACAAATCTCAAAAGACAGCTGGTCTGAATCAACCGGATGGAATGATCCGTCGAGCAATGTTACTTTGAGGCTATCGACCGGGAATCCGGCAAGAGGACCGTTGCTTAGAGCTTCGGTAAATCCTTTTTCAACCGATGGAATATATTCACGCGGAATGTTTCCACCTTTAACCTGGTCAATAAACTGTAAACCTGGCAGTCCGTTATCATTAGGTTCAATCCTTACACTGATATCGGCAAATTTACCACGTCCGCCGGTTTGTTTTTTAAATACTTCACGTAATTCAACCGGCTGGCTGATAGCTTCCTTGTATGCGACCTGTGGTGCACCCTGGTTACATTCAACATTGAATTCCCTTTTCAACCTGTCAATCAGTATCTCAAGGTGAAGTTCACCCATCCCCCTGATAACGGTTTGTCCTGAATCGGGATCAGTATTAACCTGAAAAGTCGGATCTTCTTCGGCAAGTTTTGCCAATCCGTTACTCAGTCGGTCTATATCTTTTTGAGATTTTGGTTCGATAGCAATTCCGATAACCGGATCAGGGAAAGTCATACTTTCCAGTTCGATCGGATGTTTTGCATCGCAGATTGTGTCACCTGTGCGGATATCTTTTAAGCCAACAGCAGCACATATATCACCCGCTTCGATTACATCCTTCGGATTCTGTTTGTTTGAATGCATCTGGTACAGACGCGAAATACGTTCTTTTTTACCAGTCCTAACATTATATACCTGTGATCCGGATTCAATTTTACCTGAATAAACCCTCATGTACGCAAGACGCCCAACAAAGGGATCGGTGGCAATTTTAAATGCAAGCGCTGAAAAAGGTTCATCTACATCAGCTGTCCTTGTAATTTTGTCTTCAGTCCCCGGTTCATATCCGGTTATTTCTTTTTTATCCAGTGGATTCGGAAGGAATGCACAAACTGCATCCAACAGGCGCTGAACTCCTTTATTTTTAAATGCCGAACCACACATCATGGGGACAATAATCCCTGCGATTGTTGCCCTCCGTACTACGGCAAGCATTTCTTCTTTGGTAATAGAATCGGGATCCTCAAAATAACGTTCAAGTAAATCGTCATCGAGTTCAGCAACCGATTCCATTAATTTTCCACGCCATTCTTCAGCCTGTTCAATTAAATCGGAAGGAATTTCTTCAAGTTCATATTTAGTACCGAAGGTTTCATCATCGTACCACCTGACTGCTTTCATTTCAACCAGGTCAATGACTCCGGCAAATGTTTCTTCAGCCCCGATTGGTATTTGTAACGGAACCGGGTTAGCCTTTAGTTTTTCCCTGATATCATTATATACCCTAAAGAAATCGGCACCCTGACGGTCCATTTTATTTACAAATGCAATTTTTGGCACACCATATTTTTCAGCCTGCCGCCAAACGGTTTCCGATTGAGCTTCAACCCCGCCAACTGCACAAAATAATGCTACTGTTCCGTCCAGTACCCTTAATGACCTTTCTACTTCAACAGTAAAATCAACGTGTCCGGGAGTATCAATAATATTTATTTTATGGCTAACGCCATCGTAATTCCAAAATGTTGTTGTAGCGGCGGAAGTAATGGTTATTCCCCGCTCCTGCTCCTGCTCCATCCAGTCCATGGTAGCAGCACCATCATGCACTTCACCAATACGGTGGGTCAATCCTGTATAAAACAGGATCCGCTCCGTTGTAGTGGTTTTGCCGGCATCGATGTGTGCCATGATACCAATGTTCCTCGTATATTTCAGATCTTGTTTAGCCATTATAATCTAACAATAACCTTATCTCTTTCCTCAACCTAAACTACTTAAATAATTACCAGACTAAAACCTGAAATGAGCAAATGCACGGTTTGCCTCTGCCATACGATGGGTATCTTCTTTCTTTTTAAAAGCACCACCCTCTTCGTTAAATGCAGCAACTATTTCGGCAGCCAGTTTATCAGACATTGATTTACCGGACCTTTTCCGTGCAAATAAAATCATGTTTTTAATACTAATGGAAACTTTACGTTCAGGACGTATTTCCATCGGTACCTGGAAAGTGGCACCCCCAACCCTGCGGCTTTTAACCTCAACAGAAGGAGTAATGTTTTCCAATGCTTTTTTCCAGATTTCAAGCGCAGATAATTCTGTATCCTTAACTCGTTTTTGAACTAATTCAAGTGAATCATAAAAAATAGTATAGGCTACTGATTTTTTACCATCCACCATGAGGTCGTTTACGAACCTTGTTACTAATGTGTTGTTGAATTTGGGGTCAGGCAATAAATGCCTCTTCTTCGGTTTTGACTTTCTCATTTTAAATTTTTTAGTGTTATTTGAATTGGTTGCCTTAGAAGTCTTCAGCTCATCTTCGGAAGACGAAAAGATTTACTTACTCAACCAAACCACTAAACAAATAACAAATTAATTACTTTTTAACTTTCGGCCTTTTAGCACCGTATTTTGAACGACGTTGTAACCGCCCTTCCACGCCTGCAGTATCCAAAGCACCACGAATTAAATGGTAACGGACACCGGGAAGGTCTTTTACCCTGCCTCCTCGTACAAGTACGATAGAGTGTTCCTGAAGATTATGCCCTTCGCCCGGTATGTAAGCGTTCACTTCCTTTTGGTTGGTCAACCTAACCCTGGCTACTTTACGCATTGCCGAATTCGGTTTTTTAGGTGTAGTGGTATAAACACGTACACAAACACCACGGCGCTGCGGGCATGAGTCTAAAGCCGGAGATTTACTTTTCTCCACTTTACTTTGTCTTCCTTTTCTAACTAATTGTTGTATAGTCGGCATAAATACCTGTTTTATATTTATTTAAATAAAATTTGCTCAAAAAACGGACTGCAAAAGTATCCTATTTTTTTGTAAAAACAATACTTTTTAAAGCTATTTTCAAAAAATACCTTCTGAAAACGGCACGCAAAAGTACTAATTTCCGGTAAAGGACAATAAAAATTCAAGGAAAAATCAGAAAAAATTACAATGCCAGAGGTTTTTAAAATCAATGTTAAATTTTCAGGGAATTCCTTTTTAAAAGTTTTAAAGTAAATATATAATAAGGTATAATCTTAACAGGTTATTTCTTTGATATTATTCTTTCACCCCACAGAGCTTTCAGGGGATTAAAAATCCGCTGTATCAGGCGGAGGTCTTCTGCAACAATTTCAGCATTTCCTGAAATCTCATTCTGAAGGTCAAGTGTTTCTCCATACGTAGTGACAAGTCCGTTCGGGAAAGTTACTTCAACTGTATAAAAATTATCTTCAGGGACTCCTGAAATACTTTTTACTTTCCCCTTTACAATGCCATATTCCATGTATGGATAATTATCAAATTTTATATTCACATTCAGATCTTCTTTAATTTTACCCGATCCCCTTATGGGCAACTCCACTTTCCCAATTAATTCTCCCGGATCTTCAGGGATTATTGTCATCACCCTGTCTCCTTCCTTTACGTTTTGCGTTTCACTCCAGAAACTGTTAAAGGCCACAACACCATCGACTGGTGCAGTTAATACATATTTTAATTCCCATTCATTTACAGCAGCAACCAGATTCTGATAAGCCTGGTTAATTTCCAGTTCATAGCCTGATTTCTGGTCTGCCTGGTTTTTCCGGTTTTCAATCATTCGCTGGTCAAGTGAAAAAATCTCCATTTGAGTTTCTGCCAGTTTTGTTTTTGCTCCTTCAAAATTATTCTTCTTTGCAAGCAATGCAGCCTTACTGTTTTCATAATCTTTTGCAGGCAGAACATTGTTTATAAAAAGAGAAGAATCGCGGTTAAACTGGGTTTTAGCCAGGTTAAATTCTGTTTCGAAAGTATTTCGCTGGATATAAAGCCTGTCGTAATATATCCTTGACATATGTTTTTCTTCTTCCAGCGATTTATTCAGTTTCGGGAAATAATCCACTTCCTTAAAGACCCTGTAATCATTTATTTTCCTGACCATATTTGAATACTCATCCTGAACTTCGCCAAGTTGCAGGTCTGTCCTTAAAATTACTGTATCGATTGCTGTAATATCAAGCATATATTTTCGTAATCGTTCCAGTTGGTTATTCAGATAAATAAAATCATCGTATAATCCCGGATTTTCAATTATCCCCAGAATTGTTCCTTTTACTACTTTCTGATTGTTTTCAACAAATAATTCTTCGAGTTTACCTGTTGAACGGGAAACAATATTTGCAGGAGGGCGTTCGGTTGTAACAACAATCTTGGAGCGGATCACATCGGGGTATTTAATTACAAAAGTGGCAAGTATCAGCAATAAGAAGACAGCAAGAATACTGACTATTCCATACCTTACTAACCGGGATGGAACTCCACCCAAAATCTCCTGGACTTCGTTGCTTCGAATTTCTATTTGCCTTTTTTTATCCATTATTGTAACTGAATACTTTTCCTGAATCAATTAAGAACCCAATTCAAGCTGGTCTTTTACCAGGTTATAATATTTCCCTTTTAAAGATATCAGTTCATTGTGTTTTCCGATTTCAACTATTTTACCGTTATCGAGCACAACAATCTGCGATGCATTTTTTACTGTGCTTAAACGATGGGCTACAACGACTACTGTTTTCCCTTTCGAAAATTCATCCATGTTCTGCATGATAGCCTTTTCGTTATTTGCGTCAAGTGCATTGGTTGCTTCATCAAAAAACAGGTATTCCGGATTTTTATAAATAGCCCGTGCAATCAGGATTCTTTGCTTCTGCCCCTGGCTAAGCCCGACACCTTCCTGCCCTATTTTTGTATTATACCCAAGAGGCAGCGACTCAATATAATCCTGGATATTTGCCATTTTAACTGCATTCAGTAGCTTTTCTTTATCAATACTTCCTGAACTTAATGCAATATTCTGTGCAATTGTATCAGAAAAAATATAACCATCCTGAAGCACAACTCCACAGCTTTTTCGCCATAATTTCTGGTCGTAATTTAATAAACGGGTACCACCGATTTTAATTTCACCTTCCTGTGGTTCGTAAAATCCAAGCAGCAATTTTACCAGTGTTGTTTTCCCGCTTCCACTCATACCAACAATAGCGGTAGTTTCATTTGTCTTTATTTCAAGGTTAATTTCATTTAAAACCTTTGTCGACCGTGGCCCCTGGTACTGAAAAGAAAGATTTGTTATGGCAATCGATTTATTTTCCGGAAGAATGGTAGCCTGTGCAATATCTTTTCTTTCTTCATCTTCTTTTTCATGAATTTCGCTCAACCTTTCCAAACTTATTTTAGCGTCCTGGGTGACGTGCATAAAATTAATCAGCTGAACCAACGGGCTGTTCATTTGCCCGATCATGTACATTACGGCAAGCATCATACCTAAAGTAATACTTCCACTGATTACAGATGTTGCTGCAATAATTGTAATCAATATATTTTTGGTTTCATTAATAAACACCGAACCGGCATCCTGATATTGTTCCAGTGCCAGGCTTTTTACATTCACCCTGAAAAGACGTGCCTGGATCCGTTCCCATTCCCAGCGTTTTTCTTTTTCGAAATTATTCAGTTTAATTTCCTGCATTCCTGTAATAAGCTGGATGAGTTTACTCTGATTATCAGATAGCTGGGCAAAACGTTTGTAATCGAGAACGCGCCTTTTTTTCATAAAAACAAATACCCAAAGGAAATACAAT
>JAFGGF010000261.1 GCA_016930735.1 Prolixibacteraceae bacterium | reverse complement strand
TTTTGGAGTGAACTATTTCCTTTCGGGTCTGCATTCATACGGAAAAGGAGTTGCCGATGGAATTCATTGGACAGTAATTTTAAGTTTCGGGCTGATTGCCGGATTATTAATTTTTGCCTGGTACAAAAACAAGGAATTTGAAAAACTCAAAATAGAGGATAAGGGCTGAAACCCGGAGAGATTTTTTGCCTTGATTCCGTTCACTTAAGTGAACGGCAAAGGATAAACTCAGTTATCAAGGGAAGTTGATTATCCTTTGCCGCCCCTTTCAAGGGACGGATTGAAGAATATATAGCACAAAACAGGACTTTAGGCTACCACTTCCGTAGCTACAATCTCAATCACTTGCTCCGGGCAAACAATTTTACAGGCACCACACCCTACACATTTTTCAGCATCGATTTCCGGGAATGATTTTATGTTTTTTGAATTGATTTGAACTGCATTGTAAGCACAATAGAACTTGCACCGGTCGCATTCTTTGTTCTGAGTAAGCAAGCAGTTTTTAAGGTTTATTTTTGCTGTTCCAATGAACAGTTCCTTTTTCTTTTCAAAATTAAACTTAGAAATTGCATTGCTTGGGCAAACATCACCACACAATGTACATTCAGGCAAACAATAACTTTTATCAAAACCAATTTCAGGTGCCAGGAACAAAAATGGGTTACTGGTTTCAACAGATAGTTGAATTATTTTTGTCGGACAAGCCTTAATACAGTTACCACAACGAATGCAGGTTGTTGTAAAATCTTCCTCAGCCAATGCTCCGGGTGGCCGGAATTTTTTTATTTTTGGCACACTTATCAATTTTCGGAATGCCAATCCTAAACCTAATCCGGCTAATCCTGAGATCAAAAAACGCCTACTCAAAATCATTCCTTTTTGATCAGTTTTTTTTGGATGAATTACTGATTTTTTAATATCGGTAACGATTTCCTGTAAACCTCCCAACGGGCAAATTTTTGTACACCAGGAGTGTGGGAAAATCACATTTAGTAAAATAACTACGATTAATCCGGATATTTGTAAAAATACCAACAATGCTATTTCCGGCGATAAAACTTCGAAAAAATTATTAAATATGTAAAAGGGATCTAAAACAGAAAGTATTGGCAATCCAAATAAAGAAATCAGTAATGCGAGAATTAAGATTGATTTATTTAAACGAGGAAATTTTCCTTTTTTCTTTTTCGAAAATTTGGAAGAAGTATCGCAAATTACACCCATGGGGCAGGCATAACGGCATATCCACCTGTGCCTGTAAACCGCCAGGAAAAGAAAAATAATTCCCAATAAATTGAATAAAGTAAAACCGGTTTTTGCTAAAAAGGAGTTCAAAAATACATACGGGCTTAACCAGATATAAAATCCGGTAAAAATTCCAAGAGGCAGTGGAAGTGCTATAATAACTGCAACTACAAATGAAAAATACCTGATATTTTTTGCCTTTAACCTCATCCGAGGTATGCCTTTTGGTCTTTTAAAACTTTCTGGATTTTTTGAACATCAGTATCCTGAACAGCACAGTATGATTTAACAGCAACTGCTGCTGCAGCACCGGCTCCATGCCCTGTAAGCAATGCAGTTCCGATAATCCGGGCATCTTCAACCAGTGGTTTGTCAAAGCTGAAACAACGCCCGGCAACCAACAGGTTTTTTGTATGTTTCGGAACAAGCGAACGGTAGGGGATTTGCCACAAGGGGCGTTCATTTCTTTGAATCCGGTTGGTATTATAGAGTAAACTTGTCCAGGCTCCGCAAACACCGATTACATCATCAAACGATTTGTAAGTCATTGAATCTTCAAGTGTAAGTTTATATTTGCCATCGAGGATGCGGGAAACACGAACACCCAATTGTGAAGCTGTATCGAGCAAGAAGACCTCTTCATGCCCGGGGATGGATCGGATATGTTCTGTATTTTCCCAGATATCGATCCGGTATTGTTGCTGAAGTTTTGAAAGCGTGTGCAGATCGGTTCCATCCTGATCGTTTTCGCCGTGCATGTTAAACCAGTTTACACTTTTTAAAGGTGTAGGATCGCCAACATAAATTTCCTCAAATCCCGGTTTTGTTTTATCAATCCGATCGATATTTCCCAACCTTGATACCAATCCGATATGGTATTTCATTTCTTCAAAACCTTCACCAGCCAAATGAAAAACATCGCCATCGCCTGTGCAATCAATAACTACTTTCGGAACGATAGCTTTCCTGCCTGATTTTGACTCAATAATAACCGCTTTAATGTTTTTATCTTCCATAACAATGTTCGACATCCAGCAATGGTAAAGCATATGAATTCCTGCTTCCTGAACCATTTTTTCAAGCACATATTTTGTAGCTTCAGGATCTATAACCGGATCAACATCATGAATTGCCATGCCCATATCCTTCAGCCTTTGGGCTATCTCATCGGGAATACCATGGATCACTTTTTCCTGTTGTTTACTTTTATTCAGTCCATGCGTTGAAAGCAATGGAAGAACCAGTCCTCCGGTCCATAATCCACCGAGGTGGTTATACCGTTCTACAATGGTTGTTGTGGCACCAGCCCGGCTTGCTGAAATTGCTGCTGTGACTCCCGAAGGACCACCTCCAACCACCAGGACATCCGTTTCTTCAAGAATTTCAATTACTCTTGATGGCTCGGTTATGGTTCCTGAATTTGAAGATGAAGTTAAAGAATTTTTTCCTTGTTCAGGAGATTTGCATTTTGGAAGGATCATTAATCCGCCGGTGGTTAATATTAGGCTGTCGATAAATTTTCTGCGTTTCATATCGGATCAGGTTATATGGTTATGTCAAATTTAATTTTTATGAATTAAAATTCTGCATATTTGGATTGTTAAATGATATTCCGTTGGTTAAAACCAACGGCAAAGGATAGGCTGATTGATCAGGTGTCGTAAAATATCCTTTGCCGTCCCTTTTAAGGGACGGACTAAAGAATGCAATCAAAATTGAATTTCTATATTTGTAAAAACTAAACCAGGTAAACATGAAAAAGATATTTTTTTCTTTCGCGCTGATTCTTTCAGTTTTTTTAACAGCCAAATCACAGGAATTAAAAATCAATGAGGATGAGTATTTTGAAATGCCTGGGTTGAATGTGATGGTATTTTACGATATTTATCCCGAAGGGCATCAGGGAGCTGTAGGAATTATTCAGAACGGAACACGGGTAGCAACCAACGGCGATATCCGCCTTGAGCCAACTCCCGGTCAATGGCAGCCAATTCCAAAAGTAGGCAAGAGGGAAGTCTTTCCTGAAACCAACGAAATAAGTGTGCCTCTTTCTTTCCCCGATGAAAGTAAAAATGCCAAAGGCTTTAATCCAATATATTATCCCGACCTGGATTTCAGTTATAATGTGCGTGTTTTTGGTGAAGGGAAAAATTTTCGGATAATTGTTGACCTGGAACAACCACTTCCTGAAGAATGGATAGGGAAAGTCGGTTTTAACCTCGAACTATTTCCCGGATTATTTTTTGGAAAATCCTGGTACATGGATGATGAATCGGGAATATTTCCACTGCAGGCAAATGGGCCCATGCAAAAAGATGCTGATGGAAACTGGCAGGCATTTCCGATAGCATCAGGCAAACAATTAACTATTGCTCCTGATGTACCAGAATTAACCATGGTTATAAAAAGTGAAAAAGAGGAGCTTCAACTTCTGGATGGCCGGTTTTACCATAATAATGGCTGGTTTGTTGTACGTTCTGAAGTGCCGGCAGGTGCTACAAAAGGAGCAATTGAATGGATTATTAAACCCAATATTGTAGAAGGGTTTAAACAAAATCCGGTAATTCATGTAAGCCAGGTTGGATATCATACAAATCAGGATAAAACAGCCACAGTTGAATTGGATAAATCTGAAAATAATATTCTTCAGGTAGAAATCCTAAGGATGTCAGAAAACGGGGGAAAGGAAGTTGTTAAAAAAGGTCAGCCTGAATTGTGGGGCAAATATTTACGCTTTAATTATTATCAAATCGATTTTTCAGATATTCAGAAACCCGGGATTTATCAGGTTAAATATGGTGATTATTTTACCGAACCATTTAAAATTGATGATAATGTCTACGAACGCCATGTTTGGCAACCAACACTGGAATATTTCCTTCCGGTTCAGATGTGCCACATGAGAATAAATGAGGGATATAGGGTCTGGCATGACCTCTGCCACATGGACGACGCTTTAATGGCACCGGTTGATACCAATCATTTCGATGGATATATTCAGGGAGCTTCAACCTTAAATGATTATGATCCATTGGACCAGGTTCCTGGATTAAATATTGGGGGCTGGCATGATGCCGGTGATTACGACCTCAGAGTTGAATCGCAAGCCGGGACTGTATGGACGTTGGCTATGGCTTATGAAGAATTCGGAATTGATTGGGATCAGACTACGATCGATCAGGAAAATCATTTGGTGGAAATACATTTGCCTGATGGAAAACCTGATGCACTTCAACAAATTGAACACGGAGTACTTGCCATTTTAGGAGGATATGAAAATGCCGGTTTGAATTTTCGCGGAATTATCTGCAACAGCCTGAGGCAGTATGTTTTGCTGGGAGATGCTTCCTCAATGACTGACAATTTAAAATATAATCCTGAACTTGGGAAAAATGAAAAAACCGGGACTGAATCAGGTATCCATGATGACCGCTGGGTATTTACACAGGAAAATTCAGGCAGGATTTATGGTTCTGTAAAAGCTTTGGCAGCAGCTTCACGTGTGTTAAAAGGCTACAATGACGAATTAGCAGAACGCTGCCTGAAAATTGCTATCTGGTTATACGATGCCGATAAACAGGAAAACCGCTTTGGTGCTTCTGCAAAAATTGATGCAGCTGCTGAATTACTGATAACCACAAACGACGAGAGATATCAAAAAGATATACTGGGATTTAAAGACAATATTGGAAGGAGTGTCAGTCGTTCTGCTTCTGCCTTAGCACGTATTTTCGACAAGTGTAAAGATGATGAATTTAAGGCTGCTGCTTTGGAAGGATTTAAACAACTCAGCGAACAAATAGGGGATCAAAGAAAACAGAATCCTTTTGGTGTGCCATATACTATTAAAATATGGGGCGATGGCTGGAATATTCAGGAATTCGGGATGAGGCAGTATTTTTTGCATAAAGCCTTCCCTGAATTATTTGATAAAGAAGTTATGCTGAATGCCCTGAATTTTGTTCTGGGAAATCATCCGGGGGAAAATACTTCATCATTTGCTTCAGGTGTAGGGTCACGTTCAATAACCGAGGCTTATGGTGTAAACCGTGCCGACCGTTCATTTATTCCCGGAGGGGTAGTTTCAGGAACAGGTATCATCCGACCCGATTTTCCGGAATTAAAAGAATGGCCGTTTTTCTGGCAACAAACCGAATATGTGATGGGTGGTGGAGCAACAAATTTTATGTTCCTGGTGCTTGCAGCGAATCAGCTATTAAAAGAATAGATAACTTAATAATGTGTCATCCTGAGCCTGTCCCTGTCTGCCGCCAGGCAGGGACGGATGATTCATTGATTCATGGTTCGACAGGCTCACCATGACAAGGAAATAAAAATGTTAGATTAAAGCTCGATCCCAGGGGATAGCTGCCAAAATCAGTATTATCCCAATCGTATAAAAAATGGTGGCGCTGCGATGTTGCTTAACCGGTGTTTTAGACTTTTTCGATTTCGACCTGCCGATATGAATTACAACAGTTGCTATAACCATCATTAAAATGTGTTCTACCGCAAAAAACCTTAATGTTTCGTTTTTCATGGCTGCACCGAAATCGTTAAATGCCAGTTTTACCAACGGACTGTAAAAAGCATAAAGCACAATCCCGGCAAGCAATTGTAAGTCAATAATAATTGTAAATAATAATCCCGAAAAATTATCTGTTTTTGTCCATTTTTTATTGCCAAACCAGCCAATAAAACCTCTAATTATTGCAAAAGCCGCAGTAACAAGGACCAGCCAGCGAAGGATATTGTGAATGTGTAAAAGTGCTGTGTTCATTTTATTTCGTTTTGAAATAAAACATTTAATACCGGCTTTGGTTTATAAAATATTATAGAAAACTGAATTTTACATATTTAAGTTGGTTTGGTCCAAATTGAACCGTTATGATCCTTATAATCTGTGCTATCAGTGTTCTATTTTTTTTGAGCCAATTGAAAAACTTCATCTGCATTCCAGATCGTTTTTTCAGTATCCGGAATCATTACACCATTAATCATAGCTTCAGCAACAGTTATATCCTGAATTGGGCGGTATTTCCTGAAAATAAATTTTGTCAGGAAATGTGCAACAGGAAGGGAAATGATTTCAGCCCACCTTTTTTTTTCGCGTTTTCCAGATAGTGAAGAAGGCCGCAGTATTACAAGGTTTTCAAAGCCCAGTTCCGACACAGCATCATCTAATTCACCTTTCATCCTTGTATAGAATATTTTCGATTTTGAATTGGCACCAACAGATGAAACAAGTACATAATTTGTAATTCCGTTTTCTTTGGCAACTTTCGCAAAATTCAGGTTATATGTGAAATCCACTTCGTATTCTTTTTCTTTGCTGCCTGCTTGTTTTAAGGTTGTTCCAAGTGCTGAAAAAAGCGCATCGCCAATCAGGAGTTTTTTCCAGGTTTCGGCTTTCCTGAAATCGACAATTTGCTGTTCCAGATTTGGATGGATAATGCCGGAATCGCGGCGGACAAAAATCCGGACTTTTTCAAAATTTTCATTTTCAAGCAGGAGCCGGACAAGTTGCCTTCCAACCAGTCCGGTAGCTCCAATTACATTTGCTGATAGTTTCATTTTATCTTAATTAAGCCGTCTTTAATTAATTGGTCAACAAAATCGATGATTGTTTTTTCAAATGGAATAAATTCAATTCCCAGATCCTTTTTAATATACGAGTTGTCAAATTTCACATCGTACCCAACATTGTTTTTTACATATTTACGGGTAAAACCAATTGCAGGTGCAATCAGTTTAAACAACCATTTCGGGACATATCCTTTTGGCAAAGGCAAGGAAGGATATTTTTTTCTGATGATGTTTGCCATTTCAAGGAAATCAGCTTCATGGGCAGCTGTAATATGTCGTCCACTGGCAGTGGAAGTGAATCCAGCTAAGATGTGAGCTTTGGCTACATCACGCACATCAACATTGCCATGTGCACCCGCCGGGACGCCTGTTTTAAACTTCCCGGAGGTTAACTGAAGGATCAGGTTGATACTCGTTGAATCGGTGCGCTTTGATAGCGAAGGGCCAAGAATAAATCCCGGATTGATCACATTCAAATCCCACCGGTCCTGTTCACCTGCCATTTTCCATGCTTCTTTTTCGGCAAGTGTTTTTGAATACGGGTAAGGCTGATGGGTTACAGAACTTGTTTTGTTCCAGTGATTTTCAGTAAAAACGCCATCTTCAGTAGTAAGAATATCGCAGGCATCTCCATAAATTGCCACCATCGATGAAGTGAGTACAACACGTTTTACCGATGCAGTATTATTGACTGAGTCAAGAACATTTTTTGTTCCTTGTAAGGCTGGTTCAATCAATTCTTTTTGGGCATCTTTAATCCCCGAAATCTGAAAAGGCGAGGCGGTATGGATTACCAATTCACAGTTCTGCATTGCAGGTTCAAATGAGCCGGGCTCAAGCAGGTCAGCTTCAAAAATTATTAATTTTCCTTTTGGTTGTTTTTCTGCATTCAGTAAATGTTCAAATTTTTCTGTTTTTGTTTTATCCCTGACTGTTCCATGAACAGTTAAACCGTCATCAAGGAGTTGTTTTACTACCCAGGAAGCCAGGTAGCCTGTTGCTCCGGTAACAAGTACCGGTTTTGTTTTGTCAATTGTTTTCATCTGTTTATAATTGTATATTTTTTAAAGTAACAGATGGAACTCCCATGATAATTATAATCATGCTTTTTTGTGTAAAGATTTTTATCATGGTCGTTTCATAGCTGTTGTTTTTAACCGACTAATCAGTCGAACTTAATTTTAAATTTTTTATCCTTTTATTCCATCCCAGAAAGCTGAAAAAGCATTTTCCAACTCTGTTTGGTCCTTTAATTTTTGTTGATTTTCCCTGAAATATTTAATGGTTCCATTTATAAAACCCTGTGCCATTTCAAAAAGCAAAGCAGTTGAAATATTTTTTAAAATTTCCGTTTTTTTGCCGTCTTCAATAATCTCCAGAATTCCGCTAAATCGTTGCATTCCCTGATCTTTTGTGATTTGATCGATATACGGCGAATGGCTGTATTGCATAAAAAACAGTTGCTGAAACGGTTTGTTAAAAGCCCAGAAAACAGAATTCATAAAGACCTGCTTTAGTTTTGCTTTTATAGTATCATGTGTGTCGATTTTATTTACAAGAACCGCAATCATATCATCCTTGATTTCGAGGTAGAGGCTATTGATCAATTCTTCTTTTGTTTTAAAATAGTGGAACAACGTACCTGTTGCAACACCGGCTTCTTTGGCAATCAACGAAGTAGGTGTGTTGTGAAATCCCCTTTCCACAAAAAGTTTTAACGAAGTTTCAAGAATTTGTTCTCTTTTATCTTTCATATTAAACCGACTAATCAGTCGACAAATTAAAACTATTTATTTCAAAAATCCAAATCGGATCAATCATATTTTTAAAATTTGTAAAATTTAGTGTTGGATAACACAGAAATGAATTCGCCTCATTTAACGGGCTTTTTTAAATATTATATTAACTTGCCATTGACATTATATTTTTGTAATCCACAAATTTTTAAAAATGAAAAACCTAAGCATTCTTTTTCTTGCAAATTTTATCTTCTTCTCAGCTTTTTGTCAAAATTCAGATGTTAAGTCCGGATTCCGATCAGGGAAAAATCAAAAGCAGTTTTCGGCTACAGATACCAAAAAACAAATACCTTCCCTATATGGCAGGGAATCAGTTTCTGAAGAAATTCTGATTAATATTCTTTCAGATGCAAATCAATTTCTTTTAAATGATACTGAAAATAACATTGTTCACAACCTTGACAGTATTGTTGTAGATAATTATGAGAGGGAAACCGGCGACTGGTCCAGGTACCTTAAGTATAAATACGGAACTGAAAAAGTCGGAAACACAGAATATTACAATGCCAACATCTGGGATGATACTTTAAATGAATGGAAAAGTTTTACAATTAATATAAAAGAATATGATTCAAATGATAGTTTGATACATTTGCTTGAGTATCCATCTTCTTCTCTTAGTGATACCGGTATGACCTATTTTCAAAAGGCTGAATATTTTTATTCGTATTTAATTGACGGAAAATTAGAAGAATATATTCAATATCAAAGGGATTTTTATACCGGGATTTTTTCATATTACAGGAAGGAAATAAAAACATTCAACCATAGCCAATTGAATATTCATTCAATTTATGAATGGGATAAAGAAAATAAAAAATGGGAGTTCTTAAGAAGGTTTGAATATGAATATGATGATTACGGAAACATTATTTCAGATATTGATTATATTCAGGATATCGTAACTGATACTATAAGAGGAGTTAAAAAAATAAATTACGAAAATGATAGTATTGGAAATAACTTAAAAGTATTTTATTATTCATGGGATGATGATGATTTTTTATGGATAATTGATTATAAACAGGAATTTACTTATAACGATTCAGGAGACGTGCTTTCACAACATAATTATTTATGGAATTCAGACTCTTCTGATTGGCGAGGAACCGCCAGAACTTTATATGGATATGATGATAATGGCAATAAAATATTAGTTGAAGATAGCCAATGGGACAGCAGTTTGAATGAATGGATTTATCAGCAAAAAGGTGTATACCAATTTGATGAAAATCAGAACAGAATATTAAATGCAGCATATATCTGGGATATGAGCCAAAATATTTGGATTGGAATATCAAAAACCGAAGAAGCTTACAATGTAGATGGGGAAAAATTATATAAGGCTGATTTTATCTGGGATGGGGAATCAAACCAATGGATTGGATCAAATAAAGAGGTTTATTCATTTGATGATTTTGGAAATAGAATTCTTTCATCAGTTTATAAATGGGATGTTGAAGCCAAAGATTGGGCATTTAATTCAGATAGATCTAAATCGGAATACGTTTACAACGGCTCAGGAAAAATTACACAGAAGCTGGATATGAATTGGAATAATAATCAAAATGACTGGGCATATTATAAAATGTATGAATACGAGTATGATAATCAGAACAGAAATATTTTATATGTGGAATCAAACTGGAACAGTGGAAAACAAGATTGGATTAATATTACTAAAAAGGAATATGCATTTGATGAATATGGAAATTATATATTGGACGCAACCTATAATTATAACAGCGAAGTTGATTCGCTTATTTTATACAGAAAATATGAACACGCTTATGATATAAATGGAAGACAAATTTTATCTATTCAGATGGATTCATATGGAAATCCATATTATCTGGGCGGATCAAAAACAGAAATTGTTTATGATGAAGAAGGACGTTTTTTTACTATGTATAGTTCTTATATTTGGGATAATGAAGGACATTGCTGGCGTGGTACAGGAAAGCATATTTATGATATTGATGAATTTGGATATCCTTTAATTGACACCGAATATCTTTGGGATCATGTAGAATTTGAGTGGTTTGAAAGTAATAGAAAAACTTACTATTACACGCTTGTCTCTACTCCTGAAATTGAATTGGGAAAAGATAATGTATTGGTTTACCCAAATCCGGCTACCAATTTTATCACTTTTGATTTATCTGAAATTACAAAAACTGCCATAGTGAGATTATTTGATATTAACGGGAAGTTGGTGTTATCAGAAAAATTATATCCAAACAAAAGTATTTCAACGAAAGGACTGAACTCTGGTATATATTTTTGGAAAGTGACTGCTGAAGAAGAGGTAGGTCAGGGAAAAATTGTAATTAGTAAATTCAATTAGATAAATAAATAATTTCTGATATTATTACTTTTAAAGGCTGTAATCAAATTGTCTTTATTTATGAAAAAGATATTAGTTCTAGTTGCAGCTATTATTTCGCTAGCATCATACTCACAGGAAGTTAAATGGCAGGGACCATCAGTCGACTTTTCCCACGGGAAATTAATGGTTTCTGAAAACAGAAGGTTTTTGGTTTTTGAAGACGGAACTCCATTCTTTTATCTGGGCGATACTGCCTGGGAATTGTTTCACAGGTTGTCGAAAGAGGATGCTGAAAAATACCTGGAAAACAGGAGGGAAAAAGGATTTACGGTTATTCAGGCAGTGATCCTTGCTGAACTCGACGGTTTAAGCACTCCGAATATGGAAGATGAAAAACCACTAATTAGTAATGACCCTACAAATATAAATGAAGCCTATTTTCAGCATGTTGATTGGGTGATCAGGAAAGCTGAAGAAAAAGGTTTGTTTATTGGTTTACTTCCAACCTGGGGCGACAAAGTCGATAAACAATGGGGAATTGGACCTGTAATTTTTAATCCTGAAAATGCTAAAAAATATGGTGAAATATTGGGGGAAAGATACAAGGATTTCAAAAATATAATCTGGATAAACGGCGGCGACAGACAAGGCGGAGGTGATAACTTCCTGGTTTGGAAAGCTCTTGCCGAAGGGATCAAAAAGTACGATAAAAACCACCTAATGACATTCCACCCAATGGGAGGGAACAGTTCATCGAAATGGTTTCATAACGAAGACTGGCTCGATTTTAATATGATGCAAACAGGGCATGGTGAACGGTCATACGCTGCTTATATCAAACTTTTACAACCCGATTATAAGCTGGAGCCGATAAAACCAACCTTCGACGGGGAACCACGATATGAAGACCATCCTTACAACTGGCAGCCTGAAACCTTAGGTTGGTTCGACGATGCCGATGTAAGGCAGGCTGCCTACTGGAATCTTTTTACCGGAGGTTTTGGTCATACTTATGGTTGCCATGCAATTTGGCAAATGTTGACTCCAGAAAGGATACCGGTTGGCAATGCTCGGAATACATGGTACGACGACCTTGATTTACCCGGAGCATGGGATATGATCCATGTAAGGAATTTGATGGAAAGCCGCCCGATGACCGAACGTATTCCGTTTCAGGAAATTGTAAAAAATAACTATGTGCCTGAAACGGATTATATTGTTGCCACAAGAGGAAAAGATTATATTATGGTTTATATTCCAACTGGTTGGGGAGCCAGTCTTGACCTGAATCTTTGCGGCTGGTCCGAAGCAAAAACATGGTGGTATAATTGCCGGACAGGTGAAACTATAAATTCCGGAATTGTTAAAACCAACCATGTAAAAACATTTAAACCTGAATCAGGAGGACGAGGGAACGACTGGGTCCTTGTCCTCGATAATTATTTATCAGGATTTAATGTTCCTGAATATTAAATTGATTTGAGTTTTGTCTTGTTTAATTTTTTCGTTTTATATTAAAAACCAAAGAACAAGTAATAATCCCATTAAAACTATACCTATCAAAAGTGCTGTATTATTTCCTTTCCTGAGTTGATTGCCTGCATTTTCCATATACAAAATTGTTAATACAAAATTTCGACGTACCAGGTCGGTGAAAGTAACGGGTACATATAAAATATTTTATTGCCGACAAAAGAAAGGATTAGCTGTCTAAAGGATAATTTTTCAGCAAGGTACCATCATTATAAAACAAAAGCAGATGCCGTGAGAAATTTTTATCCCTGATGATAATTTCAAAAACATGGTTTCCATCTTTAAAAATTTCAATGGCATTCATCACTTCTCCAAATTTTTTACATGCCTCAGTAATAATTTTAGGCAGTTTTTCGGGCCAAAGGTTTTTTTTGTGTTCCACCAATTTTCCATCGGTAGAATACCGTGCAATCTGTTCTGTTTCGTCAAGGTAAAAAACTGCTTCAAAATATTTTTCCGAATTTGACCATTCAATATTCAGTGATTTCGGGAAAATTATTTTTTGTTGTTCCCTGACTTTTTTAGGAATCGTGTGTAAATTATTTTTGAAAAAATTGAATTTCATTTAGATTGATTTCTACAAATATTTGACGTAATTATAATTCAAAGTAACGGTCAGCATTGAATTAATCGTATTCCTTATGATAAAGGTAAATTACCCTTGACCTGGCCCTTTTTAATCTCATTTTAACAGCATCGTCGCTGATTGAAAGGCTTTTTGCAATTTCCCTGAGCGATAAGCCATGCTGATACTTCATAAGTAATAACGCTTTTTCTTCCGGGTGTATAATTTCAAAAATCTTCATCAAATTGTCATAGCTGATTTCTTCAACATCGGTTGTTGATTCATCAATTATTTCAGGAATTTCATTTTCCCTGTTCCAGTTGGGGTAATGCAATTGTTTCTTTTTCCGCAGGAAATCGATTATATGATTATATGTGATAGAGTAAAGCCATGAAGAAAATGATGAATTTCCTTTAAATCCGTGTAAGTTTTCATAAGCTTTTATTAAAATATCGTTGGCAAATTCAGTTGCCAGTAATTTATTTTTTAAAAAACTGAAACATCTGTCGGTAACTTTATTGAAATAACGTTTATAAATAATATCATAAAGATCCTTATTGTTTTCTTTTAATATAACCTGCAGAATTTCTTCGTCTGGTAAATTATTATAATTCAGCTTATTCATAAAAACGGGCTTCCTGAAAATAAAGAAACAAATCAAATTTACATTTTTTAATACAATTATGTTACTTCCTGCATTCCTTTCGTCAAAATAATTGAATGAATTTTATAAACATGAAATTCATATTAGAAATTTAAACTTAAGATTTATAAAAGTTATGAAAAAGAGTATGTTAATTTTTGCTGTTGTAATATCAGCAGCGTTTATATTAGGTGGTTGCGCAAAAGTTCCTCAGGCTGAAGTTGATGCAGCAAATGCTGCTATTGTAAATGCTGAACAGGCCGAAGCCAATGTTTATCTGGAATCGGAATATGCAGTTCTTCTTGATTCGATGAATGCTATTAATACTGAAATAGAAGCAGGAAAGGGCAAATTATTCAAGAGTTTTTCGGGTGTAAAAGCTAAACTGGCAGCCGTTGAATCTCAGGCAAATGAGTTGGTTAAAAGTGCTGAAGCTAAAAAAATTGCCATAACAGAAGAAGTAAATTCTGAATTGGAACAATTGAATGCCCTGGCTGATGAAAATGCCGGATTGGTAGAAAAAGCTCCAAAAGGAAAAGAAGGTAAAGCAGCTATTGATGCAATAAAGAGCGAGCTTTCAGTCATTAATACCACTGTTGGAGAAATTTCTCAACTCCTCAACGACGGAAATCTTCTGACAGCACAGTCAAAAGCCAAAGCAGCACTTGAAAAATCAAATTCTATTAATGCGGAACTAAAATCTGTTATTGAAAAATACAATTTGAAAAAAAGATAGGACACGCATAAATATAAATTGCCGGGATAATATTCCCGGCTTTTTTTAAAATATGAAAAAAAACAGGGCAAAAAGGATTATTCTTTTTTCTTTCATAATAGTTTTTTTAGCAGTTTCAATTTATTCGCTGTATAAATATTTGAGTAATACACCCCCTAAAGCTGAGGTTAAAAATGCCGTAAATGCACTGGCCCAGGCAAAAAAAGAACAGGCCGATAAATATGCTGAACAAATTTTCAGTGAAGCCGATAAAATGTATAATCAGGCAATGAGTGAATGGAAGTACCAGAATGAAAGGTTTTTGCTCATTCGCGATTATGAAAAGGTGAAGGAACTTGCAGGCAAATCATTTGAACTTAGTAATAAAGCCTTTGCCAAAGCAGTTAATGAAAAGAAAAACTATAACGGAAAACTGAAAAGCCAGTTCACTTCATTAAAAAATAAAATTACATATTTCGAAAAATATTTTATTCACCTGCCACTAAACAAACACGACTTTGATTTATTCAGCCAGGCAAGAATGAAATATCACGAGGCAGAGGAATTATTTAAGAGGGGGCAGATTTTGGAAACAAAAATCCGTACTGATGAGGCAGAAAAACTAATAAACAGAGCCTCTGATTCTGCCAGGGAATTATTAAAGAATTTTTATGCCGATTATCCGAAGTGGGTGGAGGATGCAAGTTATGCCCGGAAACTTTCCAGGAATGGACAGACCGTAATTCTCATTAATAAACTTGAATCAACCTGTTTGGTATTAAAAAGTAATAAAACAATAGGAAGTTTTTCTGCCGAATTTGGAAGGAACTGGTTTGGAGATAAAAAGAGGATGGGTGATAAAGCAACACCCGAAGGTATTTATCATATTGTTGAGAAAAAAAGCGGTAACAAGACTAAATTTTATAAATCACTTCTGATAAATTATCCAAATTCAGAGGATAAAAAAAGGTTCGACAAACTGGTCAAAAGCGGTGCAATTTCAAAGAATTCAAAAATTGGCGGATTAATTGAAATTCATGGATTAGGCGGTAAAGGGAGCAACTGGACAGATGGTTGTATTGCTTTGGAAAACACTGAAATGGATAAATTATTTGGAATGGTTGGGGTCAATACTCCGGTAATAATTATAGGCAGTGAAATTCCCTACGATAAATTTTTCAATTGAATTATATGATTCCTTCAGGTAAAATACTGGTTTACTTTAAAATCCTTATATCTGTATTTGTCGGGTTCATTATTATCTGGTTTGGATTTCTGAAATTTATTCCTGAATTCCGGGAAAAGGAATATTCAAAAGGATTAAAATTTGCCATCTCTGAAAATAAAGGGCAACTTACAGCTTTAAAACTTGAAAAGGAAGTTGAATCGTTACAGAAAAAACTGGGCAGGTTAAACCCCGGAAAAGTTTATTTGGTAATTAACACCGCAGAAAACTCATTTCAGGTTTATAAAAATAAGGTTCTGGATTATGAGGGGATTTGCTCTACGGGAAGCTACATTCATTTGGAAGCAGATGGAGATAAACAATATCTTTTTGAGACACCCAAGGGAGTGTTTACCGTAAAAAACAAAATTGTTGATCCGGTTTGGAGAAAACCTGATTGGGCATTTATTGAAGAGGGGCTTCCAATACCTCCTCCTACACATGCGTCAAGGTATGAATACGGTGTTTTAGGCGATTATGCCCTTGATATTGGCAATGGTTATCTTATTCATGGCACTTTGTATCAGCGATTCCTTGGACTGCCGGTAACTCATGGCTGTGTAAGGCTTAATGATGCTGACCTTAAATATGTTTACGACACGATGCAATTAGGTTCGAAAGTTTTTATTTATTAAAATGAAGCTTTTATTTTTTAAAACAAATCTTTCCAGTAAAACAGCAAACATTATATCAATGGTTGTTATTGGAACTGCTTTAATAGTTGTAGTTGCAGGAATATTGATTTCACGCTCAGAAGTAAAAAAAGCTGCCATAACGTTAAAGTTAAATGATTTGGAAAAAATACCGGCTTTGGAAGAGTGGGATAATCCGGTTAAACAAAACCTCTGGAAAGAGAAGTTGTGGATCGAAAATCAGTTGGTTACCGGAAAAGAAGATTCGATGAATATTGGTATAAATTTTACTGATAGTATAATTCAACTTCAATTTAAAAATCTTGCCCTGGTTAAAAGCAAAATAAATTATAAAATTCCTGAAAATTTCCTGTCAGATATCAATTCTGAAGCATACCAGTATTTTTTCGGTAAGCCAGTTAAAATATTGGCAGGGAATTCAAATATTGCAAAAAAGCCGGTAAAAAAAGTCAGGATTGATTCTGAAGGAAATACGGTTCCCATAGACACTACAGCCTCAATAAACAGAAGATTTTACTGGGAATTTATTACAGAGAACAATATCAGGTTTGTAATTAACGGATATAATTCTAAGGACTCAACAGGCTCAAAACCTGCATTTCACAGGGATATCAGAAAATACAGATTTAGCAGAAAGGCACAGCTTGAAAATAAAAGAGTGTTTACGCCTGTAGTATTTATCTGGCTCGATAACGATGATGCAAAAGCAATCTACCGGGCTCTTCCTTATAAGGCAACCATAATTTCCAGAAACTGATCAGAAATGATTATTATCTGTTTAATAACTGAAAAAAATCATTCACAATTGCATCGCGGTTAAAATTTTCCCAGTAAGATATTTTAACCTGATTATCGGGTTGGACTATCCATTCAACTCCTGAAAGCCTGGGCGCAGGGATTTCAACTTTTTCAGCCCACTCAGGATTTTTTACCGTGGCAACTGCCGCCATATCAAACAATGCCCTTGAGGTTAATTCACCATGCTGGTTGATATGCTCAAAAAGGTTCATTGAATAATCGCCAAATCGTGCGAATTCCCCTCCATGCCTCCCTGTAATGGGTGTTTTTGCGACTGGCCCTTTACCCACTACATTTTCCCTTATTTCTTCCGGAGAAACTGTTACAGCAGCTGTCCCCGAAGAGAATCCATACCTGACGATAACCATTTCAAATTCCACTCCCGATTCAATTACAGGATTTACTGAGGTTGTATCATTTTCGAGGTTGTATTCACCTTCACCGGGGTAATTGGAACCTAACCAGACAACCCTGATTTTTTCTTTTATTTCAGGAGCTTTTAACAGTGCCAGAGCTATGTTGGTCAGTTTCCCGACCGGTATAAGGACTAATTTATCACCGGTGTTTTTTCCGGCTTGTTCAATGATAAAATCGACTGCTTCATGGCCGTCAAAATCGGCTTCTGAAATATGCGGGGCAATATCTTTATAAATTCCTACAGCCCCTTTTTTTAAAGGCATGGTTTCTTCAAGATTGAAAAGCCTGATAATTCGTAAAGCTTCATCGTAATGCCCCTGTATCCCTTCTCCGTTAATCGTATTATTTACAGTAATTCCAACAACATTAAATACATCATCGCTCAGAAATGCATAAGCAAGAGCATGCTGATCATCCAGTTCATTGTTGGCATCGGTGTCAACTAATATTTTTATTTTATTCTTTTCAGACTGAGTTTTAGAACTTTGTTTTTTTTCTGAATTTGTACACCCGTAAAAGAAACTCAAAAGGGCAAGTAATGTTATAGTCCGGTTCATTTTATTAAATTTTACAGGTTAAAATTAAATAAAAGGTTTTATTATGTTTAAATTCTGTCGTTAAAAATCCAGCATTTTTTTTATATCTTTAAGCGTACAATTTTAAAAATACTTTTCGGATGGGAGTTTTAAAAAATCCTTTAATTTTTATTGTAGAAGATAATAAAATATACAACCAACTGATCGTAAAATTTCTTTCTCAAAAAGGTTTTACCAATGTGAAATCGTTTTCAAACGGAGAAGATTGCCTCAGAAATATGAATTTGAAACCTGATATTGTTATTCAGGATTATTTACTGGATGGTTTAAACGGGATCGAAGTATTAAAAAGGGCTAAAAAACATTATCCTGAAACAGAGTTCATTTTTCTTTCAGGGCAAAGCAGCATGGAAATAGCTGTTAATTCGATGCGTTACGGGGCTTATGATTATATTGTAAAGGATGAAACTACCATGGACCGCCTGGTTGATAAAATCGGGAAAATAGGTGAAACAAAAAGGATAGCCAGAAAAAACAAGGTTATAAAAATTATTTTGCTGTGTTTAATTGTTTTTTTGTTGTTGGTTATTCTTGCTTTTGTAATATTTATTATCCCAAAATTCGGGATTTCCACAAAAAACGTTTAATGAATCAGATTGAGTTTTTTTAATATTTTTCGGGTAATTCCTTCTCTGCTTGCTGAAAATTGAGTTGTATCTTCATTTCCGCTTTCAACATTCAGTACATAAATCCAGGTTGAACCCCCTTTTTCGAGATAACCTGCAAACCAGCCGATATTTTTATTATCCATGGTTGCCCAGCCTGTCTTACCCCTGAAAGTATAATCATCATTTTTTTCGATAATGAATATTTTCCGTACAGTTTCCGTACTGTGTTCTGAAAAAGGCAATTTATTACTTACAAATCTTTGAAGAAAATCCATTTGTTGCAGGGGTGTGATCCTTGAATTTCCGTAAAGCCAGAAAGTGTCAATGTTTTCTTCTGAAATATCCATGATGCCATATCCGGCTTTTTCAACCCATTTTTTCATATTTTCAACACCGATCCTCCTTGCCAGTTCCTGATACCAGGGTACCACAGAATTTCTGAATGCAGAAGCCATCGTGTGATCACGGTTCCAGGCTGGTACCTGCCTTGTAATACTGTCCCATGGTATTATATAATTTTCATCAGGAATAATTCCCGTTTCCAGTCCAATCAATGAATTCAGGATTTTAAATGTGGAAGCCGGAAGAAATGATTCTTTGCACCTTTCATAATTATAAGCTAGGTAATCTGATTTTTGCACATCAAACAAAAGGAAACACCCATCGACTTCATATTCGTCAAAAAACGGTTTAAAATCATTTCTTACAGAAATATTTTCCTGTGCATTTGTCAGAATACCAGTTAAAAAAAGAATAAAGGGAAATAGAAGTTTCATTTAAAATCAGTATGGATAGTATATTTTTTAATTTTTTCTGTAAAAGATTTTTCCGGTTACCAGGAGCCCGGCAAAAACAAAAATCGCAAAAACAAGGCTGCTAATGGCAATCTGCATACCCCCTGAAATTACATGGCCACTGGTACAACCTCCGGCCATCCTTGCGCCAAATATTAAAATAAAACCACCGATAAAAGCAAAAATAATCCGTTTCAAAGTACTGGTCCCTTTATATTTTGCCCACCTTTCGTGGATTGCAATAATTTTAAATTCTTTGGAAAGGATTGAAAATACCAGCCCGGCCAGCATGGCTCCGGTTAGAAATATCAATTCCCAGCTTCCGGGTGTTTTAATTTTTTCAAAATATCCGTTTCTGATAGTTCCTGTTAATAAATCCGCAACATAAGGATAAGTAGTTGAAGCTCCGATTGGTCGGTTTGATGTTGAAATCAGGAACACTATTCCGTTTAATACTGCAAAGGCAATACCGGCATAAAGCCATCGGTAATTTTTTGTTTTATCGGCTTTATTTAAAAGGAAGGCTCCACCGGTCATAACTATTCCGAATAAAAATACAAGCAGGTAAAAGACTATTTTTGACTTTCCGGTGAGTGTAAATAATGAGATTGCCCCCAGGTCAGGTCCAAGTACCCCCTGGATCGAAGGCAGGCTCAGGGTGTAAATCAGGCCCCCAAATAATCCGCCAATAATCCCTGCAAGGGCATCGGTTGAACCTTCGCCAAGCGATACAGCGAGAGTGCCGGGGCAGTAACCCAGGATAGCCATGCCAATGCCAAAAATTAAACCTCCGAGAACAATTCCTCCAAAAATAAATGGTTTGACATGATATGCAGCCAACCCTGCACCGATTTCAATGTTCAGTATAACAGCACCAACACCGATTGCAACCATAATTGCTTTAGCAACAGTAAGGTCTTCAAGAGTTGCCATCCCGCTGATCGTATCAAATTTATTCAGCATTGCTTTTTGAAGAATAGTGCCAAATAAAAAACCGAAAACCAATGTCAGAATTCCCATATTGAATATTTATGAAGTCATACAAAAATAAAAAAATCAGGTGCTGAGTAGTGGGGTTTTAACGTTTCTTTTTTTTATTTAACGTTAGGAAAAAAAGAGCGGTAAAAAACCGCTCCGTTTAATTTGTATTTATTTTGTCAGCCTTTCGAGTCGTTTCATAATTATAAATATAAATGCCGCTGAAAGCAGACACAAAATAATAAAAACCGACCACATTTTCCACAGGTTTATTTTCTCATACAGGTCGGATCCTACAAAAAGCAGCTTATTACCCACAGCGGTAGCAGCCAGCCAGCCACCCTGCATCAACCCCTGAAACCTGATGGGTGATACTTTGGATACAAATGATAATCCCATCGGGCTGAGAAATAATTCTGCAATTGTAATTACAAAGTAACTGCCGATAAGCCACCACTGAGAAACACGGGCTGAATCATTTAACGTGGTTCCTGCATCTTTAAGTTCCTTATAAGAAGCCAGGTCAAGCGATCCGATAAGTAAAACAAGGAAAGCCACAGATGCCAGGATCATCCCGATTCCGATTTTCCTTGGGGTGGAGGGCTCTTTCCCTTTTTTATTCAGCCAAACAAAAAATCCAACAACAGGGGCAGTCAGGAATACAATATAAAATGGGTTAAAATGCTGGAAAATTTCGGGTTGAATGCTGTTTGATTTTCCAAAAGAACGATAAAACAGGTAAATAACAACAATGCCTGCAACGGTTGCCAAAGCTCCGAAAAGCCTTTCTTTTTGAGTTGATTTTTTTCGTAAAATATAAACCAATCCGGATAAACCAATTCCTAAAGCAAGGAAAGTCCATACATTAAAAAGGAGCATCGATGCTTTTCCAACCGACCTTACTGTAAAATCACGTGCAAAATAGTTCATTGTCAGTCCATTCTGGTGGAAAGCCATCCAGAAAAAGATAACTACAACAAAAACCAGCAGTAAGGCTGAAATCCTTGGCCTTTCTTCTTTTGATGATACCTGAAGAATCCAAAGGGCAAATATTAAAAACATCCCGGCTGCAAATGCAAGGTTAAAAGCCCTTTTTACTATATCCGGATCACTGTTGGCACCTCCGGCAGTAAAATAGATTGCTACTGCTACTGCAACCCCGATAATTACTGCCCAAACAATAGCCAGCGGTTTTTTCGGAACCTGTTTTTGTGCCGATTTTTCTTTTCCATCAGTACTTTCCAAAGCCATCGATTTATTTGGCAGAAGCCGTTTCCAGAAGAGGTAAACAACAAGGCTGATTATCATTGAAATAGCAGCAATTGCAAAGGCATAATTATATCCATGTGAAAATACATCCAGATATTTATTTGCAATAGCAGAGTAATCAATGTTCACACCAATAGGATTCAGGCTTGCAGCTTCGGCAGCCTGCCTGAATTTATCCAAATCGACAGAATCAGGATTTGTTTTATACAGGTTGCTTAACTCGGCCAGGTTTTGATTGTAAATAAATCCCTGCGATTTTAAAAACCAGTTTCTTATTCCGTTGGCAGCATGAGGGGCAAATAATGCACCGACATTTATCCCCATATAAAACCAACTGTATGCCCTGTCGCGCAAATGTGCATATTTGGGGTCATCATACATTTGGCCAACCAGAGCCTGCAAATTTCCTTTAAACATGCCATTCCCTAATGCAATTACAAAAAGAGCCCCCAGAGTTGACCATAATGTTAATTTTGGAATAGACATAAAAATATATCCTACAAACATCAGGACAATTCCAACAAGAATAACAGTCTTGTATTTTTTTGTTTTATCTGCAATTACACCACCCAGAAGGGCTAAAGCATAAATGGCGAAATAGAACCAGGAATAATAATCTCCGGCACCGGAAGGTGATAAATTATACTGGGCTTGAAGAAATAATACAAGGCAAGCCATCATGGTGTAAAAACCAAACCTTTCGCCCATATTGGCGAAGAATGCAACGATTAAACCTTTTGGATGATCTTTAAACATAGAGTCCTGTTTTATTGGTGAATAATTAGTTTTTTGATCCAGTTAACAACAAATATAGAAATCTTTTGCAGTTGAACAACTTGACAAAGGTCAGGGATTCAAATTATATCCATTAAAATTGAAAAGTATTTGTAATTTTACGTGAAATGCATGTGCCATGAAAATTTTTACTACAAAACAAATTGCTGAAATCGACCGATACACCATCGAAAATGAACCGATAGCAGATATCGACCTCATGGAACGTGCATCACTTCAAATGGTGAACTGGCTGATTCAAAATATTTCGAATGAAAAGAATTTAATGGTTTTTGCCGGACCAGGAAATAATGGTGGCGATGCATTGGCAATTGCCCGGATGATGGCAGATTATGATTATCAGGTCAACGTTTTTTTGCTCGATACCGATAAAGGGCTAAAAGGTTCGCCTGCAATTAATTGGAAAAGGCTGGAAGACCAGAATAAAGTTCAGCTAAATAAAATAAAAGACGAAAACGATATTCCTGAAATTAAAGATGAAATAATTATCGACGGGCTTTTTGGCTCCGGGTTGTCACGTCCGCTCGAAGGTTTGCCGGCGGCAATTGTCAGAAAAATAAATGGAAACAATACAACTGTTGTTGCGGTTGATATTCCAAGCGGATTAATGGGGGAAGATAATAGTACAAATATTTCAGAACATATTATTTGTGCCGATTATACCCTCACCCTTCAATTCCCTAAAATCAGCTTTTTCTTTGCTGAGAATGAAAAATACCTCGGAAAATGGGAGGTGTTACCTATTGGGCTTCATCCCGATGCAATTAGAAATACACCCTCTGAGTTTTCCTGTATCTCAGAAAAAGAAATTGCTGATTTAATTCCTGTCAGGTCGAAATTTACACATAAGGGGACGGTTGGCCATGCCCTGTTAATTTCGGGAAGCTACGGAAAGATGGGAGCAGCTGTACTGGCATCAAAAGGATGTTTGCGTGCCGGTGTCGGATTGCTGACAACTCATGTTCCAAGGTTGGGTTATGGAATAATTCAGGCTACAGTGCCAGAGGCAATGTGCAGCATCGACAGGTCGGATCTGATATTTACAGAATTCCCGGACCCATCAAAATTTACTGCAATCGGAGTTGGACCCGGACTTGATACAAAACATAATACTCAGCGTGCTTTATATGAATTGGTTGAATGTGCAACAAAACCAATGGTTATAGATGCCGATGCACTGAACATTCTTTCCATGCATCAGGAATGGCTTGAGGAATTGCCTGAGAATTCAATCCTTACACCCCATCCTGGCGAATTTAAACGACTTGTCGGTGGTTCTGAGAATTCATATAAAAGATTAATGCTTCAAAAGGAATTTGCTGAAAAATATAAAGTTATTGTTGTTTTAAAAGGGGCTTATACAACCATTGTCTTACCCAATAGAAAAGTATTTTTTAATTCGACCGGTAACCCGGGAATGGCAACAGCTGGCTGCGGTGATACTTTGACCGGGATTTTAACCGGATTGCTGGCACAGGGAATAAAGGCTGAATCGGCTGCAGTTATAGGAGTGTATATTCACGGGCTTGCAGCAGATATTGCTTTACAAAATTCATCGGAAGAGTCGCTGATTGCCGGAGATATAATTGATAACCTTGGAAAGGCTTTTCTGAAAATTAAGTCATCAAAAAAAGGATAAATTTTAATACTTTTAGCAATTATTAAAATAAGGAAGAATGAGAGTCTTAATATTTATTGTTGCAATAGCTGTTGCCCTGCCTGTTTTCGGGCAACGTAAAAAGAAGGATGAAGAAGGCCTTGAAGTTACAGTACCGGAATTTGTAGAAGGTGTTATGTATTCATTACCCCAAACCGGAATCAGGGTTCATATAAATGCTTCACGGACTGATTATTCCCCGGGACCTTACAGCAGGTTTGCCAGTCAGTTGCTTGGACTCGAAGAAGTAAAAACTCAGGTCGGATCGGAATGGGAGATCGAAAAAGTCTGGTTTGAAACTTATTCTGAACCGGATCCCAATCAGGTTTATAAAGCTTTGGGTGATTATGCCTCATTAATAAGCCTTACTCCTTGTGGTTGCCTGGCAGGAATTAATACCACAAATATTGTAACTGAAGTAAATAAAGTAATTACCAATCCGGTTTCTTATCCTTCAAAAAGTAAGGATTTTCATTTTTTCAAACTTTCCGATACTCCGTTTTACAGCGTAGGTGATTCGACCAATAATTTCCGCCCTGCCCGCCTAAGCCTGGAGCAAAAAGCTGCTGAAGCAGCAACAAGGATTTTTGAATGCCGGAGAATGGCTTTTGAACTGGCTACCGGATACCTTGATGTTGTGCCACCAGACGGGAAAGGGTATGAAGTAAGTATGAAACAACTGGAATCGCTTGAAAAAGAATACCTTTCGTTATTTATCGGGAAAAATGAAACCGGATCGTACCATTTCAGCTTTGAATATATTCCGCAACCAAATACAAACAAGGGGGAAGTAATTTTTCGTTTTTCAGAAGAAAACGGAGTGCTGGAAAAAACAGACCTCACCGGGAAACCTGTAATGATTGAATTAACAAAAGTTGCCGGACTGACAAATAATTACGACAGGTTAAAGGCATCTGATAATCCGGAAGCCGGCGAAAGCGGAATTTATTACCGCCAGCCCGGCATGGCTGATGTGAAACTGGTATATGAATTAAAAACCATCGCAACAGCCAGTATTCCCGTGGCTCAGTTTGGAGTTGCTGCGCCGGTTCCGGAATTATACCTCGGCGGAATGTATTCGCTGGAATTTCATCCTGAAACAGGAGCTATCAAAGAAATTATTCAAAAATAAAATATAAGGGCTTACTTAACAGAAGCCCTTTTGTTTTAAAATCATATATAAAACTGATTTTTTTTATTTATTTGTTGTATCGAAAAGTATTAATCTGTTAAAAAATAGACAATGAAAAAAACATTAAAAGATTCGGCAGCCATTAGGTGGTTGGCTCTGATTTTGATTAGCGCATTGACATTCAGTACATATTGGTTCCAGGATTTCTTCGGAGGATTAAAACCTCTGATGGAATCGAAAATGGGATTTACCAGTGAGGAATTCGGAAGGCTTATCGGGCTTACAACCATTGCTAATATGTTTGGGATGATCATTATCGGAGGTATGATCCTCGATAAGTGGGGAATCAGGATTGCTGGTATATTATTTGGTGGCCTTGCAACCTTAGGGGGCGCTATTTCAGCTTTGGCCAGTACCGGATTTTTTGGTGAATCGCATTCAGCTACACTCAGCTTTATGATCGTTGGACGTATTCTTTTTGGAGTTGGGCTTGAAGTTACATGTGTGGTTGCAACCCGGACAGTGGTAAAGTGGTTTAAAGGTTATGAGCTTGCACTTGCAATGGCTATAAATATGGGATTCGGACGGTTAGGCTCAGCAATGGGTATAGCGGTTTCTCCCGACCTGGCAGTAAAAACCGTTCCTCCTGCTGTTGTATTTGCAGCAACGTTAATCGGAATTGCCCTGATTTTATTTGTGATTTATATTTTCTTTGATATTAAAATTGATAAACAGGTCAAGGAAGCTGCCGAAGGTAGCGATGAAGACGAATTTAAATTTTCGGATTTATTTAAACTTTTACAAAACAAATCATTTATCTATATTGCCCTGCTTTGTGTTGCTTTTTACGCTGCTGTATTCCCTTTTATTCAATATGCTGCCGATCTTTTAGTAAATAAATTTGGATTTACCAGCACTTTACCCGATGGAGAAGGAGTTGTTGTATTGTTTGGAAGCAATGCATTAGGGACGGTAATAATATATTTAGCCCTTTTTATTTTCGCCCTTTCATTTACATTAATACCAGCCCAATTGAAAGCTAAAGGCGCTAAATTATTCTCTCTGATTATTATTTTGGCATTGTTTGGATTCTTTATTCATTCATTTAAAGATGTTTTTTCAGTCTGGTTTAAAAATGGGCCAAAAACTGCCAGTTTAATACCATTGGGAACTATATTATTTACTCCTATTTTTGGAAATATAGTTGATAAAAAAGGAAAAGCAGCTTCACTTATGATGCTGGGGTCATTACTTTTAATATTTGCGCACTTATCGCTTTCTGTTTTTAATAGTGTGTTATTAGGATATGCAGGTTTGTTAAGCCTTGGTATTGCATTTTCACTTGTTCCCGCTGCCATGTGGCCATCGGTAGCAAAAATAGTTCCTGAAAGCAGGCTGGGGACAGCTTATGCAAGTATGTTCACTGTTCAGAACTGGGGCCTTGGAGCATTTTTCTGGGGAATTGGTGCTGTACTTGATTTAACGAATAAAGAAAATCTAGAGGCTATCAGGGCAGGCAATGAGGTTTATAATTACACAGTTCCTATTTTATTACTGGTAGGCTGCGGCGTGATATCCATATTCTTATCATATAAACTTAAACAAGCAGATAAAAAACAAAAGTTCGGGTTGGAAATGCCATCAGGCCAAAAGCCGGAATAATTATGGGAGTAGGGCATCTGAAATACTGTACATTAAAATATTCGACAAATAAAAATTTTGAAAAAGATATGACTCAGATAAAAGATTTACAACCAACTGAAATATGGAGCATTTTCGATCAGATGCTTCAAATCCCCCGGCCATCCTATCACGAAGAAAAAATTCAGGAATGGGCGTTTAATTTTGGGAAAAACCTGGGATTGGAAACCACAAAAGATGAAGCCGGAAATGTTATTATCCGTAAACCGGCAACTCCGGGTATGGAAAACCGAAAGGGTGTAATCCTTCAGGGTCACCTTGATATGGTTCCGCAGAAAAACAGCGACAAGAACCACGATTTTGTTACCGATCCGATTGAAGCTTATGTGGATGGCGAATGGGTAACTGCCAATGGTACAACTCTTGGTGCTGATAACGGTATTGGAGTTTCATCTGCTATGGCAGTGCTTGCCTCAAAAGAAATTGCCCATGGTCCGGTTGAAGTGTTACTGACCGCTACTGAGGAAACAGGAATGGATGGTGCAAATGGTTTGGCAGCAGGAGTCCTGAAAGGCGATATTCTGATCAATATGGATTCGGAAGACGAAGGGGAATTGTATGTAGGGTGTGCCGGTGGTGAAGATGCTAACATTACTTTTAATTATACCGAAGAAGATGTTCCTGCCGGATTTACAGGTATAAAACTGAGTGTTACAGGCATGAAAGGTGGCCACTCCGGTATTGATATTCCTCTTGGCAGGGGTAATGCCATTAAAGTCTTTTTCAGGATTATGAATGAGGCTATGCTGAAACTGGGAGTCCGTCTGGCAAGTGTTGATGGTGGCAGTTTACGTAATGCCATCCCGCGTGAAGCCTTTGGCGTGCTGGCTGTCGATGAAACAAAAGTAAATGACCTTGCAGCTTTGGTTGAACGTATAACAAACACAGTTAAAAACGAACTGGCAGCTACTGAACCAACTTTAACCGTTAAAATTGAAGCAACTGATCTGCCTGATAAACTGATTGATGCACAAACACAGAAAAACCTGAGTTTTTCGATAAGAGCATGCCCCAATGGTGTGATTCGTATGAGCGACAGCATGGAAGGTTTGGTTGAGACTTCTACCAATCTTGCCATTGTTAAATCCGATCCTGCTACAAAAACTATTAACGGCGCATGTTTAATGCGTAGTTCGGTTGATTCAGCAAAAACTGAATTGGGGGCAAGGATAAAAGCTGTATTTACCTTAGCCGGAGGAACCGTAGAGTTTAATGGTGCCTATCCGGGGTGGAAACCAAACATGGATTCACCCATCCTGAAAACCATGCAGGATGTTTACAACAACAAATACGGGAAAATACCTGAAATAAAAGCTATTCATGCCGGTTTGGAATGTGGAATTCTGGGAGGAAAATATCCCAACTGGGATATGATCTCATTCGGACCAACCATCCGTTTCCCGCACTCACCAGATGAAAAAGTAAATATTGCAACCGTTCAGAAATTCTGGGATTTCCTGATTGAAACGTTAAAACATATTCCTGAAAAATAAAGGGAGATGCGGTTTCCAAACCGCATAAACATTTGGTGATTCAGAAATCACCACACCCGGAAAGGATGCCATCTCTAAAAAAAGATGGCATCCTTTTTTTAACAAGCTAATTTCCCATAGCTCAAAGCTGGCTACATCTTCAAACTTCCCTGTTCATCAAATTCCCAGAAAGGAGCCCATGCTATTTCCCAGGCATAACCATCGGGATCGGCAAAGTAGGCATCGTAACCACCCCAGAAAGTTTCGCGGGGCTTAATCAATGGTTTTGCACCTCCTTCCACTACCCTGAAATAAAGTTGGTCAACTGCTTCTTTTGAGTCCTGGTTTATGGCAAAAGCAACGCCTGAAAAACCACTTCGTTCATGTGAAATATTTGCATCTTCAGCAAGTTTATCAAGTGGATATAATCCGACGACAATACCTCCCTGATAATAAAAAACGATGTTTTCATCGCTGCTTACAGCTTCTTTCCAGCCTAAAATATTTCCGTAAAAATCACGCGAAATTTGAAGATCCTTTACTCCGAGAGTAACAATGTTTAATCTTGGTTTCATTTTATAATCTGAATTTGAATTTTAAATTGTTAAAAATGTTTTCTGTTTTCTCTGCTATTTCTCTTTATCTCTGGGATTTAATAGAATCTTACCACAGAGTAACGCAGAGTAAGCACAGAGAGATACAGCGATTTAAATCTTTTTTATCCTTAAAAACTCTTTCAGTTCCTCTTTTCTTTCTTTTGGCAAATTATGCCAGCGAATTCCCTGTATTGCTCCTTCGAGTGCACAAAGCATATTAAAACATGCTGATTCATCATCGATTGAAAGTCTAAGAAAAGTCTGTTCTGCGCCCAGTACATTCAGTTGTTCCGGTGTGGAAATTCCTGCATTTTTTAACTTTTCAACAAGAGTGGCTCCGATATTCGGAAGGTCGGTTAATGTTTTCATATGGCAATTTTTAGCGTCTATAAAGATAATATTCAAAATAAATTCATCCTGTTTAAACGTTTAAAAATGTTAATGAAATGCGAATCTGGCGAATTGATTTTAACCTTATTCAAATTTTAATTATTTTCGGCAGCCAACCAAATAATTTTATGGCAGTTAAACAGTGTTTGATATATTGTCGTTGCGGAGGGGAAAACGTTTCAGAAAGTCTGCATGGGCAGTTAACTTCTCTTATTAAAAAATTCAATACCGATGTAATTGAATTACATGATTTATGTGCTTATTCGGTCAACGAAAAAGAGGTTCTAAAATCGATTTCAGAAAAATATCACAAAAAAACAATTATTGCCTGCTATCCCCGGGCTGTTAAGCATATGCTGATTCAGGGCGGAATCGATATTGGTAATTATAATTTTATCAGTTTCAAGGAGTTGAATCCTGAACAAATAGAAAAGATGCTAAAAAACGAATTAACCCTTCCTGAAGGAATGGCTGATTATCAAATTTTTAAAAATAGTCTGGATGTGCCTGCCTGGTTTCCTGTGATTGATCATACACGATGCACTTATTGCGGGAAATGCTCAAAATTCTGCCTTTTTGGAGTTTATAAGTTTAGTAAAGGTAGCCTGGAAGTAGTAAATCCGTTGTCGTGCAAAAATTTTTGCCCTGCCTGCGGACGCACCTGCCCTGCAAATGCAATTATATTTCCAAGGTTGGCAGAAAAATCGGTCCTTGCCGGTGCTGAGCCGGGCGAGATCAAAATAAACATAGAAGAACAGAGTTTGTTTAATCAATTGAATGAACGCAACCGGAACAGGAAGAGTATTTTTCGCCAGGGAGTGGTTCAACTGGCTGAAGAAGAAAGAAAAAAAGCTTTGGCAGAATTCAAAAAAATGCAATTCAAAAAGGAATAAATGATCCGCAGGATTCTGAAAAATACCGATAAAAAGTGCCTGTATAAATTTGTATACAACATGGGTATTAAGGGGGCCATTGGTTTCAGCCGTTTTCAGAAAAGGTTGAAAAAAGGTGAGTTTTTCCCGGCTTTTCATTTCATTTCAGTTACCGACGACTGCAACCTCAATTGCCAGGGATGTTGGGTGATTGGAAAAAAGAAAAAGAATCGGCTGTCGCCTGAACAGGTTGATCAGATCATAAAGGAAACCAAAGCAAAAGGATCATATTTTTTTGGTATTCTGGGAGGTGAGCCCTTAATGTATAAACCACTGATTGACGTTTTCAGAAAACATCCGGACTGCTATTTTCAGCTCTTTACAAACGGGACTTTACTCAATCCTGAAATTGCTGAAAAACTCAGAAAGTTGGGTAATGTGACACCCCTGATAAGTTTTGAAGGTGATGAAAATATTGCCGACACCCGTAGGGGTGGGAGTGGTGTTTTCAGGAAAACAAACGAAGCTATCGAAACTGCTGTGGGTGCCGGGCTTATTACCGGTGTTGCCATGAGCGTCTGCAAATCGAATATCGACCTGGCTTTATCACCTGAATTTATCAATGGGTTAATCGATAAGGGCGTGGTTTATTTGTGGTATTATATTTACCGTCCGGTGGGTGAGAATCCAACTGTTGAACTTGCATTGAGCAGTGACGAAATTTTGAAATTGAGGAAATTTATGGTAGAAGCCCGTTCAAAATTTGATATTGTAATTATTGATGCCTACTGGGACGAAGATGGAAATCCTCTTTGCCCGGCAGTAACCGGATTAAGTCACCATATCAATGCTTCCGGGTACATAGAGCCTTGCCCTGTTATTCAGTTTGCAAATGAAAAAGTTGGAGAGAAACCTCTTTCAGAAATCTATCAGAATTCAATATTTTTGAATGAACTTAAACAACAGATTCCTGAAAAAACGAAGGGTTGTATTATAATGGAAGACCCGGTCTGGCTGGCAGAATTTGCAAAAAGCCATCTGGCAACCGATACTTCCGGCAGGGGAAACGAGATAAAACGATTAAAAGCAATGCCACAGGTTCCGAGCCACTCATCGATCCCGGCAATTCCTGAAACAAACCGCTGGTACCGGTTTGCCAAAAAAAAGGCATTTTTCGGAATGGGAGCATACGGATAAAATATGTTTGAAACAAAACGCTTATTAAAGGTTCCTGAAAACAGGAAAGTCCGCAACGATTTGCGGAAAGCAGTTCGTTTGCACTTTGCAGAAAATAAAGTCCTGCCACCATCGAACCTGGAAACACTTGAAATTCACGCTGAAAAAATTCTTTCAAAACTGAATTTAAATTCTGAATTCCTTGATTTTACTATTGTCCTGGCAGGGAATGAAATATGGCGCGAAACCGTTGCTTCAGTACCTTTTAACCGCAGGTTACTGTTGTTGCCACAATGCCTGAAAAGTCAGTTAAGCTGTAAAGCTGAAATCGATGAACTTGGATTGATTTGCGCAGGTTGCGGAAGTTGTAAAATTGACAGTATTTTATCCCGGGCTGAAGAGTTGGGCTATTCGACTCTGGTTGCTGAGGGGACTACAGTTGCAATTGGTTTGGTTGAAGAAGGTTCAATTGATGCGGTGATCGGGGTTAGCTGTATGTCAGTACTTCAAAAATCGTTTGAACCGGTTACTCAGGCTGCAGTCCCGGCAATCGGAATCCCCCTTTTATATGAAGGATGTGTGGAAACGACTGCTGATTACGACTGGTTGTTCAGTGAAATGGAGTTGTTTGCTGAAAATGAAAAAATCCGGCCAATTTCAGTTTCACTGATCAAAAACGATGTGCTGAATTATTTTACCGGGGAAAACCTGCAAAAACATTTTAATTCAGAAAGTGTTACTGCAAAACTGGCGGCAAAAATGATGGGAATGGGAGGACACCGGATGCGGCCGTTATTATCAGTATTGGCATATCAGTCATATACTAAGGATTTTTCAGAAAAAGTTCAGGAATCCTTGTCTGTAATTATTGAATGTTTTCATAAAGCTTCATTGATACACGACGATATTGAAGATGATGAGGATGAACGTTACGGGCAACCTACCATCCACCGTACAGAAGGTATTCCTGTGGCAATAAATGTGGGTGATTACCTGATTGGAAAGGGCTACATGATGCTGGCAAATAATTCAGTCAATGCTGAAATAATTTCAAAATGTTTAAAAGTAGTTGCTGCATCACATACCAGGCTTTCGGAAGGGCAGGGCGATGATATCCGCCTTTATAAAAATATATTTAACCTGTCAGTAGATGATATTACCGGAATTTTCAGCCAGAAAACCGGTGAAGCTGTAAAAGTTGCATTGTTAACTGGTGCTATTTGTGGAAATGCCCCTGAAATTGATTTAACGCATTTAAAGGCATTTTCTGAATTTTTTGGCATAGCATATCAGATCAGGGACGATTTAAACGAATACAGGGAAGAAAACGACCTCAAAAACGCTTTCGACTTTCCTTTTCTTCTGGTTTTGTTAAATCTGGAATTGAAAGGAAGTGGAATTTCTTTAAAGGATTTGATTCACGGATATAAATTGAATGGCCTCGCTAAGGAATTTGAAAAATTCGAAATCGAAAAAAAGGCTGAAACATGGCTTGATCAATTTCTTCAGAAATGCTACCAGGAATTGGATCAGCTTCTGAATTTGAAATTACGTTTGAGTTTGTATGCTGTAATGGGCAAGGTCTTTAAAAAATGATCCCGTGACCGGTTTATCAATCAATACATCAGTTGTTGATTTTTTCATTCTTTTTTTGAAAAAGGGATTTGAATTGCTTGAAGAAAAGAGTCAGGATGAAGTAAAGGTTTTTATTAATTCCCGGCAAAATGAAAACAGTGGATTTACAGACCGCGGAGGGAAACCGGATTTTTATTATTCGCTTTTCGGGACATTGCTGGCAAAAGCTGTTGGTTTAAATGAAAATCTGGATAAAATTAAAACTTTTATTTCCGAAGCTGAAAAGGAGAACTTGAATACACCTGAATTGTATTCCCTGATGCTTATGGAATCAATTGTATCGGATAAAAGCAAAAAACCATCGTTGGTTGCCTTGATCAATTTATTTTTTCGGAAAAAACAGAAAACGAACCTTCCATACCGGATATTTTTATTCCTGATCACATTCGATAATTTTTACAAACGGACTTTATTCGTAAAATTACTGATACGTTTCTTTTTATTGTTTTATAAACCTGATACAAATTCTCCCTGCAGTATGACTGCTGCTTTGCTTGTTGTACAAAATTTTTCAGGCAAAAAAACCAGTCAGGTAAATCAAAAATTACTTGCTTATTTTGATGAAAAAAAAGGATTTAAAATGTATCATCAAAACAAAGCATCTGATTTGCTTTCTACGGCTGTAGCTTTATTTGCTATGAAAATTTCAGGACAGGATTTACGATTGGTTGCTCCAACCTGTCTGGATCTGGTTCAGCAGAATTACAGTGACGGGGCTTTTTTATCGGGCGATGGAGACCAGATACGCGACCTTGAATATACATTTTACGGATTACTGGCATTGGGAGTATTGGCATGAAAAAAGAACAAATACAACAGCGTTTTAATGAGGTGGCTTTAGAGCTGATTGCGCGAAGAAATTCTTTAGGCTTTTGGGAAGGAAAACTTTCATCCAGTGCTCTTGGAGTTGCCGTTGCTGTTGTTGCTTTGCATTTTGATGGCCTGGAAAAAAACTTAAAGGAAATTCATAGTGGAATAGCCTGGTTGTACAAAAATATTAACGCTGACGGAAGTTTTGGTGATACTCCTGAAAGCCCCGGAAATGTCAGTACAAGCCTGTTGGTTTATGCAGCTTTAAATTTGTACACTGAAAACAATATAAGAGCAAAAAAAACCAACAGCAGGATTTCTGCCTATTTATTGAGCAAGGGAATTGAAACCAACTCCCCTAAAGTTGCAGAATACATTCTGAATCATTATCAGAAAGATTATACTTTTTCAGTCCCCATCCTGGCTATGTGCGGATTGTGTAATGTCCCCGGGGAAAATGCATTTAAACATATCCCGCAGCTTCCGTTTGAATTGTCGTTGCTTCCCAGGAGGTTTTTCAAACTGCTTAACCTGAGTGTTGTAAGTTATGCAATTCCGGCGCTTGTAGCTGTGGGAATCGTTATTTTTAAAAAGAAAAAATCAGGTATTTTCTGGCGGGTTGTCCGGAAGTTTTCCATTCCCAGGGCAATGAAAATTTTACAACGAATGTTGCCGATGAGTGGCGGATTCCTCGAAGCAATTCCTTTAACTGCATTTGTTTGTTTAAGCCTGATTAGCTCAGGTTTCAAGGAAACAGAAGTGGTTGAAAAAG
>JAFGGF010000260.1 GCA_016930735.1 Prolixibacteraceae bacterium | reverse complement strand
TTTTTCTTAATAGTACTAAATTTTAAAATCCTTTAATTTGTTAATTTTTCGGTAACCATTTATTTTATAATTTTATAACCGGTTAATTATTTGTTGAGATTGTTTTAGTAAATAACTTAATAGACTTTTAATAAAATCTGATAAATAGTTATTAACCTTTTTAAACAGTATATTATATATCTCATAATAACTATATTTGTTATCATATAATAATATTATTAAGATTGAAAAAACAGTTTAAAATATTATTGGTCGAAGATAATCCGTTAAATCAGAAAATTGTTTCTTTTAATTTGAGAAAGGAAAATCATGAAGTAACCATCGCTGAAAATGGTCTGGTTGCTATTGAGGTTTTTAAAAAGGAGCGTTTTGATTTTGTATTAATGGATATAATGATGCCTGAGATGGATGGTTTGGACGCATCTGTCAATATCAGAAAATTAGAAAAAGAAAATAACCTTTCACGGACTCCCATTATTGCTCTAACTGCCAATACACTTGACAACGACCGTGATAAATGTTTGAGTTTCGGAATGGATGAATACATGGCCAAACCATTCAGGATGGCCAAATTGCAGGATTTACTTGATATTCTTGAAATATCCTGATTTTCAGTATAAAATTTAAATATGAGTGATTTTTTTGATTTAAGGAATGAATCGTTAAATGAAAACGATAATGAATTAGATCAGAAATTAAGGCCTGTAAAATTTGAAGATTTTAAAGGGCAGAAAAAAATTGTTGAAAACCTGCGCGTATTTGTCAAAGCCGCCAATATGCGCGACGAAGCACTTGACCATGTTTTGCTTCATGGACCACCTGGATTGGGAAAAACCACGCTTTCAAATATTATAGCCAATGAACTGGGTGTCGGAATAAAAATAACTTCGGGACCGGTTTTGGATAAACCGGGCGACTTGGCAGGATTACTGACCAACCTCGAAGAACGTGATGTACTTTTTATTGATGAAATACACAGGCTGTCACCCATTGTTGAGGAATATCTTTACTCGGCAATGGAAGACTTCAGGATTGATATTATGCTGGACAAAGGTCCCAGCGCCAGGTCTATACAGATCGAACTGAATACTTTTACCCTTGTGGGTGCAACTACCCGTTCGGGATTGCTGACTGCTCCCCTGCGTGCCCGTTTCGGGATAAATGCCCACCTTGAATATTACGATACTGAAGTATTAACAGGGATTGTTAAACGCTCGGCAAAAATTCTGGATGTGGAAATTGAAGACAGGGCCGCCAAAGAAATTGCATCACGAAGCAGGGGAACACCACGTATTGTAAATGCCCTGCTCAGGCGCGTCAGAGATTTTGCACAGGTTAAAGGTGACGGTAGAATCAACATGGATATTACCTTGCATTCGCTCGAGGCTTTAAATATCGATAAATATGGTTTGGATGAAATGGACAACCGCATTTTGCTGACTATTATTGATAAATTTAAAGGAGGTCCGGTTGGAATCAATACCATTTCTACTGCAGTAGGAGAGGACTCAGGTACACTAGAAGAAGTTTATGAACCTTTTTTAATTAAGGAGGGTTTTATTAAACGCACACCACGTGGAAGGGAAGTTACCGAGTTGGCTTATAAACATTTAGGAAGAATTAAATACGGCGATTCACCCACTTTATTCTGATATTTTAATTTCGAAAATCACCGGCCACCATTTTCCGGTTACCAGCAGGTTTCCGGTCGATTCGTTAAAGGCAATGCCGTTTAATACATCAATCGGGTAATCAGGAGTAAATAATCCGTAAAGTTCCGACAGGTCGGTTGTGGATAATACTTTTCCGCTTTCAGCATCAATTTCTAGTATATAATTTTTCATCCACACATTGGCATAAATTTTACCTTTTACATATTCAAGTTCATTGACGTTGTTTATCAGTGTTTTATTATCAGCTACATAAGTTTGTTTAATAACTGAATAATTATCCGGATCTATCCAGGTAAGTTTTTCAGATCCGTCACTCATAATCAGGGTTTTTCCATCGGTGGTGAGCCCCCAGCCCTGCACCGAATTAAACTGAAAACTGTCGATCAATGCAAAATCGGAAAGGTTGTAAACAAAGCCTTTTTTTGCGTGGTAGGTTAATTGGTAAATTTTATCATTCAGAATTGTAATCCCTTCACCGAAATATTTTTCATCGAGAGGTACATTTTTAATGACATTCCCTGAATTCAGATTCATTTTATAAATGCCTGATTTGCCGTTTTGCCCGGTACTTTCATATAAAAAACCATCGTGCATTAAAAGCCCTTCGGTAAAATGTTCAACAGGGTGGTTATATTCTTTAACAACCTCCATTTGTTTTGTTTTAGGAGTAATATCTGAAAGTACGGAAAAGGTTTTGTAACGCGTGTTGTTAACTCCGTCTGTTTTGGTTGCCACAACTTTTAAAGAGTTGGGACCCAGGTGTTTTAATTCTTTTAGTTCAACCGTGAAATCCAGCTCTTTTTTAGTTGTTTTTAATTCGTCTTCACAGAATAATTCTATTTTTTCAATTTCTCCGTTTTTAACTTTTGTTTTCACCTGGACAGAAACGGTGTTAT
>JAFGGF010000259.1 GCA_016930735.1 Prolixibacteraceae bacterium | reverse complement strand
TATTTCCTGCAAGGTTATGTTGTATCCCTGTAATTTCAATGCGTTGATATGAACCCTGATTTCGCGTGTCATTCCACCTGAAAGGGCTGTACCTGCCGAACCCTTAACCGAAGCAAACTCTTCCTGGAACTCATTTTCCACCCATGTACGGAGCTGAGTAAGGCTCATGTTTTCAGAAGAAACCAGAATTTCGACTACAGGAAGCATTGATGGCTCAGCTTTGAGAATAACAGGTTCCTGTATTCCTTGTGGGAGTTCCTTTTTTACTTCCCCCATTTTTGCCAGTACGTCCTGATAAGCCACATCACGATTTACGCTGAAATCAAAATTTACCAGTAAAGTATAAATGCCTTCTTCGGAAGTTGATTCAATGTAATCAAGATTATCAACAGTAGTCATTTTTCGTTCGACTATTTCTGCTACTTCGTTTTCTATTTGTTCAGGAGTAGCCGCAGGCCAATGAATATAAACTTTTACCAACGGATAAGTAACGTCTGGCAGCATATTCGTGGGCATACGAAAAAAACCGGCAATTCCGACAACCATGAGCACGATCATCAGCATAATGGTTCCCGCAGGCCGATTAAGGGATTGCAGAGTTAATTTCATTCAATACCTCCCCCTGGTGTCCCCATTATATTGACTTTTATGCTGTCTTTCAACATTTCCTGGCCTGATGCAACAACTCTTTCGTTTTCTTTCAGCCCCGTTATAATTTCCAGTTTATTGCCTGAAGAGATTCCTGTTTGCACCATTCTTTTCAGTACGAGCGAATCCTTGTTTACGACGAACAGAAAATTCTTATTATCCGGGGAGATCAGTACTGCCTCTTCGGGAACAACAACTGCGGATTCTTTAACTGCAACCGGTATTTTAACGGATGCCATCATCCCGGGAAGTAGTGTTTTATTGAAATTCAATATTCTGATATCGAATTTCACACTGCGTGTTACGGGATCAACCTGTGGGTACACAAGGCTGATACTGCCTGTTAATGTATCATTTGGATAGGCATTCAGAATTACAGGAATTTTTTTACCCTGGTTAATTGCTTCGAAATACTTTTCATTCACTTCGGCTTTTATAACAAGCGAGTTCATGTCACTCACTGTAAGTATTTTTTCTTTTACACCAACCTGGCTTCCTTTATCTGTCCAACGTTGCGTAATCAATCCATTCATGGGGCAGATCACAGGAATTGTCTGATACATCTTTGTAGCGTACTCAAGGTTGCTTTTAGCTTTTTCAAGTTTCTGCTCCAATATTTTTGAGTCATCTGAATCTCTATCGGTTGCGTTTAGTTTTTCTTCAATATGCTGTACCTGCAATCGGTTGTTTGATATAAGCGCCACCCTGTCGTTCGGGTTGATTACTGCAATTATCATGTCTTTTTCCACCCTTTGGTTTTCGCGTGCCATAAGCGACTCAATAATCCCGTCTGCGGGTGATTTGATGTCGCTAAACACATTGGCCTCTATAGTACCTGTAATTTCGATGAACGAAACCATTTTTGTTTTAATGGCAGACTGTACACTTACCAAAGGTGTCTTATTCGCTTTTGATTGGGATTTTTGCTCCTTCCCTTGTTTGCAGGAATATGCCAATAGGCCTGTGGTTAGGATAAATATTATAATACTTTTTAAAGAAAATTTCATTCTTAGTACTATATTAAAATGGATAATCATCATTACCTGTCAAATAGTGTAATTTTACCAGTGTCTGTAAGTAATTTATTATGGTTTTATTATAAGCAATTGAAGTTTCTGTTAATATTGTCTGGCCATCGAGTATGTCGATAATTGTGCCTTGTCCTGCCTGATATTTTACCAACGCATTGTTTAATGTTTCATTTGTCAGGCTGATGATTTTTTCATTATTAACGATTTCACTTTTTATGTCATTAATGGTATTCAGAGCTATATCAATCTCCTTTTTTATATCGAGAAAAGTCTGATTTTGTTCATCATACATTTGTTCTATCCGGTATTTGCTCTGAACGATTTTTGATTTATAGCTGCCCCCACCCCAATAAGGAATGGTGTAGCGAATGCCAACACCTATATTGTAATTGAAGTTATCGCCAAATGGTATATAGGCATTTTCCCAGCTTGTAATACCATAAGTGAATAGTTCAGGCTGGTTTTGTAACATGTAAACATCTTTTTGTTTGGCTTCAATGTTTATTTTCCCGTTACTTGCCAATAAAACAGGGTGATTTTGAATAACTGTATCATAAAGTGAATAAGGTGAAAATGATAAATCGCGTGTCTCTTTATATAATGTTTCGGAGATATTTTCTATATCAAAACTATCTTCTTCTTTTAGATAGCAAAGTCGTTTAATTTTAATCAATTGGTTTAACCGGGCATTTTGCGCCTTTTGCATATTTTTTTCTTCAACTGAAATCTGCACATTTATTTTCAGTACATCTACGCCTGAAACCCTGCCAATTTTATAAAGGTTTTCGGCATATTGCAGGTGCGATTTTAATTGTTGCAGCGCATTTTTGTGGACAGAAATTTCGGATTCGGCTTTAAGCACTTCAAAATACGCATCAGAAACACCCCAAATGATAGTATTCCGTATTTGCTTCTGTATTTCATCATTCACTTTTATTTCTTCTTCAACAATTGATTTTTTTGCCTTATTTTCTCCCCAGTCGTAAATGGTTTGGTAAATAGAAACATCAGTATAAACATCGGTAAGGGCATCGCCCAGTACTTTTTGCTTGTTTGGTAAAAGAAACTTCCAGAACGAAAAGCTTGCCGACGTACTTATTTTGGGCTGATAGTTTGTTTTCAGTATCTCTAATTCGGCCTGTTTAATCAGCTTGTTCTTACGGCTTGCCTGTAAAAGGTAGTTATTAAGCAGGGCACTGTCGATTAATTGGAACAAAGTAAACCGTGTTTGAACTTCCTGGGCCAACAGGTTGCCTGATAATGTCAGGGATAAAAAAATATTGAATAAAAGAAATCTGTTTATCATATTAATATGAGATTATGCTTGTAATATTGATTCCAGGATAAAAAATTTACTGCCGATTACTTTGTTTCTGTTGGTAAATCCGGATACGCTGCTGCGTGAGGAAACAATTTTCCAATGCCAGGTTGAAAAAAGTCTCCTGTTGTTCAAGAGTAAGTATTTTTTTTATCTGAAAAAAATGATTTATTGCCCTGTTTTGTGATTTCTTTTGTAAAGCTACAATATGTTCCGTAATTTCATGAATATGAATGCTGTCGGGTTTCTCTTTGCGGATTTCAAGTGATAGTTTCCTGCGCTGATTATACAACAGTTGCTCAAGTGAATCCAAGTCCTTGTGGAATGTTTCTCGGTAAACCTGAAATTGTGCATTTTGTGAAGGCGTTAATCCCACTTCTTTTTCTACCTGTTCGAACCTACTGTGCGGTTGGCAGTTTACGCTGTTCTGCCGTTTTAAATAAAACATGGTCGCAAGAGAAGATATGTTGGCAATAGTAACTAAAATGACTATCCATGCAAGTGTTCGTTTCTTCATTTCAATATTTTATTTTGTTGCATTAAAATCAACGAGGTTTTCGCCTACGTAACCCGGCGGTGTCAATGAAAAGTAATTAAAACCAAAATCCTGCATAATGGTAGTTTCTCGATTGCCCTTAAGGTTATCTTTGTGCATTTCACTGCCAAACAGGATGCCTGAAAAAATGGTAATCACGATAGCCGTCGGTATCAACGCTTTCTTCATAAACAGTTTCATGGCGGCGTAAAATTGATTTGTAACTGGGACCTCAGTTTCCGATTCAAGACGAACGGACAGTCTTGTCCATAAAAACGGAGGTACTTCAACCTGGGATAAATGCTGTCCGGTAAGCCATATTTTTTCCAGTTGTTTTAAATAGTTGTTGCATTCAGGGCATGATGACAAATGCAGGCGGACAGATTTTAATTCATCCTGCTCTAATTCATTATCCAGGTAGCGTAACAATTTTCTCCTGACTGTTTTATGCTTCATTTCATTTGTTTATAATAAAATCACATTAACTCCGTCCATGAGATCACTTCGCTAAGTTCAATGGTCAGATGAGACTCGCCAAAAAACATTTTCCTGTCTGTCAATTTTTTTGATGGCTAGTTTCAGTTAGCGTTTATAGTTTTGATCTTGTATTTCGAAAAAACTTTCGGTCAACGCAGTATTTTTTTTAATTTTTCTGCGAGGTTTTCTTTAGCGCGATGAAGTAACGATTCCACGGCCGGTACACTGATTCCTATAACCCTGGCTATTTCTTTATAGGACAGGTTCTCATAACGATGTAGCACCACGGCTGTTTTTTGCCTGGCAGACAGCTTCTGTATGGCATACCTGACAATCTGTTCAGTTTCCGATTTTTCCAATTTTTGGTCGGGTGTTTCCGGATCGAAAATTAAATGCAGACTTTGTTCCTCTTTTAACAGGAAGTCCAGGGAGACCAGCTGATTCAGTTTTTTGCGGCTTTCGTTTTTAAGGCAGGTGTTCACTGCAATACGGTAAATCCAGGTAGATAATTTTGCTTCTCCCTTAAAACTGGCAATGGCATGTAAGACTTTGATAAAAACATCCTGGGTAATATCTTCGGCTTCCTCCCTGCTATTGCTCATATGGTAACAAACGTTATAAACAAGCTGTTGATAGCTATTGAAAAGCTGCTTGAAAACGATTTTATCCCCATTCTGCAAATCCCTGAGCAATTCTTTTTCTCCCAACATATTTATCTTGTTATCTTCCATTGTTTTATCCTGCAATTATCCGTAATAATGTTGGGTTTCATACAATCCATTTCCTGCGGATATTATAAATACTAAAATAGAATAATATGAAACAAAAAGCTATAAGCACAATTAAATCAAATCTAATTGGTAAAAAGTTATTCCCTGATATTGCATTGTCCAAAACATCAACTTTGCTGATAACAGGCAGTGTCTAAGCTAATGGCTTATCAATTGAATGGCGGAACTTATGAGGATACCAATACAGGGTTAGCTCCGGAATGGCATAAGTTGTATGAAGATAAAGTTGTTGAAATATTGAAAAAGCTATAATACCTGATGTTGAGATGACAGCTAATTGGGTGATTTTATTTCGTAAACACATCACTATCTGCGCTACCAAGTATATAATTAGTAATTAAACTGACTTGCCATCGACTGTTTGCTTGTTGCTGGTTGTTTGTAAATTTGTATAGTATTATATTGCTTAATAGACTTGTTGAAAAAAAATATATAACTTAATATTTATTGCCAGCATCCAGAAACAAGGAATCAGCAACCTGACTAATTATGCTTATTCTGAAAACAAGTTGTGCCTTATGCTAAAAACCGTTTTATAAATTAACACTAAGTTCATAATGGAGAATATTATAGACAAAATACGAATTACACTAAGGAATAATGTTGATGAGAAAACTCAGAGAACTAGTCAGAAATTCTTTAAAGAAAAGATAAAGTTTTATGGGGTAAAGGTTCCAATTGTAAATAAAATCAGCAGGGAATATTTCAAGCTTATTGAATTAAAGACAAAATCTGAAATATTTGATCTTTGTGAAAGCTTGTGGCAGTCAGGATTTATTGAAGAATCATTCATTGCCTGCAATTGGTCTTATCATATCCATAAAAGATTTGAACCGGAAGACTTTCAGATATTTGAGAAATGGGTTGATGAATATGTGAATAATTGGGCTTCATGTGATACACTTTGTAATCATACGATTGGAGAATTCATTGAAATGTTTCCGGAATATATGGTACGATTAAAAAAATGGGCCAGATCAGTCAACAGATGGGTGCGCAGGGCATCAGCGGTGTCATTAATTATTCCTGCAAGAAAAGGAAAATTTCTTGATGATATTTTGGAGATAGCAGATATTTTGCTTCTGGATAAAGATGATTTGGTCCAAAAAGGATATGGATGGATGTTAAAGGCCGCCAGTGAGTCAAATCAACAAGCGATATTTGATTATGTGATTAAAAATAAGTCAATAATGCCTCGCAAATCATTAAGATATGCAATAGAAAAAATGCCAAAAGAGTTGAAAATCAAAGCTATGGCGAAATTGGAAAGGGAGTAAAACAGGATCCGACATAACCAGGTAATCAAAAAGCACTTTTAAATTATGATAATAGTCCTTATTAATAATTCCTGATAATTATTTACTTAAGTTTCGCACTTGTTTTTAATATGCACATAATTAAATGGTTATTTATACCATTTGTTTTGTTATATAGCTGATAATCAAT
>JAFGGF010000040.1 GCA_016930735.1 Prolixibacteraceae bacterium | reverse complement strand
CCAAAATTCCGCGAACCTGAATGGGTAAGGATTGCAAAATATTCCCCCGGTTCAAGGGTTACCTCAGGCTGGTTTTCTATCACTTCAAAAATCCCCACATCCACAAAATGGTTCCCGTGCCCTGAAGTCCCTAGTTGTTTGGCAAATTTCCCTTTTATCGACCGTAGAAATGGTATTTCCTTAAACTCTTCCCTGTCCAGTATTTCATAATGTTCCAAATCCTTAAATTCAGCCAGTCCGAAGCGGGTTTGTTCAGTTAAAATATTTTTTATCCTGTTTTTTTGCCCTTCAATTATTTTTGGCGAAAGTGGAAAAACCGACAAACACATCCTGCACCCTATATCCATGCCTACTCCATATGGAATGATTGCATTATATGTTGCCAGAACACCTCCTATCGGCAATCCGTATCCTACATGGGCATCAGGCATTAAGGCCCCTTTAACAGCAATGGGAAGTTTCATGGCTGTTTCCATCTGGCGGATGGCTTCCGGGTCGATAAATTCTTCACCATAAATTTTAAAATCATACGCCTTTTTACGTAAATGTATTTTTTCCTTCTCCCCTTCCGGTTTTATGCCTGCCAGTTGTGCAGCGAGTTCTTTAAAATAATTGTGCTTTAAAAAAGCTTCCGGCGACAACCTGACTTTTTCAAGGATTTCAAGAACCTCAGTTTTGTTTTTCTTTTTCAGGAATTTATTAACTGCATTCAGAGCCAAAGAAACAGCCCGGTCATCGGCAAATCCGATCCGTTTTAATTCTTTTCCTCTTAGTTTCAGTTTTTTCATACCTGCCTTTTTGGAATCCTTTGAAATTTTTACTTTTAGAAAAATAAATCAAATTATTTAATCATGAAACTATTATCCATATTTATTATAGTCCTGTTGTTTGCACCCCAGAATCTGAAACTTCGTAAACCGGACCTAAAATTATCGGCAAACGAAGTTATTGATAAAATTAAACAGGAAGTAACATGCGATTGGCTAGATGATACCGTAGATACCTTCAAAACAGGGAATCCGGAAGATGAAGTGACAGGTATTGCAGTTTGTATGTTTGCCGACATGAAAGTGCTTAAAGAAGCTGTTGCTAACAAATGTAACCTGATCATAGCCCACGAGCCAACCTTTTATAACCACCTGGATGAAACCGAAATGTTACAAAACAGCCCGGTGTATAAAGAAAAAATGAATTATATCATTAAGCACAAGCTGATTATTTTCCGTTTCCACGACCACATTCATATGACACAACCCGATGGGATTTATGTAGGGATGGTTGACAAGCTGGGCTGGAAAAACAATAGGGTAAATGGTTCATATACAAATTATCAGTTTGAAAAACAGACTTTGGGTGAATTTGTCGATAAGCTTTCAAAAACATTTAACAGCAAGGATTTCAGGGTAATCGGCGATAAAAACATGAAATTTACAAAAGTTGGCTTATCGGTTGGTGCTCCGGGATCAGCTTCCCACATGCGTTTCCTGGATGATGAAAATACTGAAGTCCTTGTTGCCGGTGAATCCCGCGAATGGGAAACTTACCAGTATGTAAATGATGCTGTATTACAGGGAAAAAAGAAAGCAGTAGTTTTTCTGGGTCATATCAATTCGGAAGAAGCCGGTATGGAATATTGTACCAGGTGGCTGGGTAATTTTATTAAAGATATACCAATTAAATATTTCGAAAACGGGCAGGTTTACTGGTCGGCAAAATAATAATATATTACCCGCTAAACGGTTACATAATGAAATTTGAGGCAATAATATTTGATATGGATGGTGTGCTAGTAAACAGCGAACCACATTATTCCCGGATTGAAAAGGAAAATTTCAAATTACTTGGACTGGAAATCTCTGATGAAGAGCACCGTATGTTTCAGGGATCGGCAACTGACCATATGTGGAGGATATTAAAAAAGAAATACGGATTGAAACAATCGCTGGAAGATCTGGTTGAAATGACCAACAGGATGATTTACCCCTGGTTTGAATCGCTTGACACCATAGAAACCATGCCCGGAGTTGAAGAGTTGATCAGTTATTTGCAAAGAAAAAAAATTCCATTGGCGCTGGCTTCATCCTCCTATCCCGATGTTATTGAACTGGTTCTTAATAAAACCGGATTAAAAAAATACTTCTGTTTTACTGTAAACAGTACAATGGTTGGTAAAAGCAAACCAGCTCCCGATATTTTCCTGCTGGCTGCTGAGAAATTAAAAACAAAGCCGGAAAATTGTATGGTAATAGAAGATTCGACCAATGGGATAAAAGCAGCTAAAGAAGCAGGGATGTACTGTGTTGCCTATGAGGGACCCGGATCGGAACATCAGGATCAAAGCAAGGCTGACCGAATTATTGGAGATTACAGTGAACTTATTCCATTACTCTGATTTTTCGGAAGAGTTCTGATAAATTTTCAATGGCCTATTTATTGCCCTAATCAGCAACCATAAACCACCAATAATAAATGGAATACTCAGCCACTGCCCCATATTCAGGGCCATTCCTTCTTCAAAAAGTTCCTGGTCTTCTTTGATAAATTCGATTAAAAAACGTGAAACAAAAACAATAATAAAAAACACTCCAAGAAGCATTCCCGGTTTATCCTTTGCTTTTGTTTTCCAGTACATATACATTAAGGTTCCGAAACCAATAAGATAACAAAGTGCTTCATAAATCTGGGTTGGATGTTTGGCAACAGTTTCCCCGTTCCTGTCAAAAAAGAATCCCCAGGGTAAAGATGTTTCAACACCATAAATTTCTGAATTCATCAAATTACCGGTTCTGATCATAGCTGCAACCAAAGCAGTCGGGACTACTACCCTGTCGAGTACCCATAAAATCGACCTTTTACTAACAAGCCATGAAAATAATATCATTGCTACTAAAATTCCCAGTGCACCGCCATGACTGGCCAAACCACCTTCCCAAACTTTAATAATCTCAATAGGATTTTTTGAATAATCTTCCCAACCATAAAAGAAAACATGCCCAAGCCTTGCCCCTATTATAGTAGCTATTATCAGGTACATAAAAAGACTGTCGAGCCATTTAGGATTGACCTTTTCCCATTTAAACATTTTCTCGCCAATGTAATAGCCAATCAGGAATCCTGAAGCGAATAACAATCCATACCAACGAACTGATAATCTACCCAGGTGAAATATTTCCGGATCAACATTCCAATGTATATAACTGAGAATTTCTGTCATCACAATATATTTAAATTAATTAAACCTGTCCACGACCATGGCATTGTTTATATTTTTTCCCGCTTCCACAGGGACAGGGGTCATTCCTGCCAACTTTTTTCTCAACCCTTACCGGTTGTGGCCTCGAATTTTCCTGAGTTTGTTTATTTGCCCCGCTCATTGGGTTGGAATCGGGAGCTTCATTCTTTTGTGCCTTGTAGCGGCTCATATCGGTACGCCTGCGGGCTTCAGCCTCACGTACCTGGTTAGGGTCAGAAAGCGGAATGTAACCTTTCATTAAAGTTGAAACAATATCTTTATTAACCTTGCCAACCATCTGTTTAAATAAACCGTATGATTCAAATTTATAAATCAGTAATGGGTCCTTTTGCTCATAGGTTGCATTCTGAACAGATTGTTTCAGGTCGTCCATTTCGCGAAGCTGTTCTTTCCATGCTTCATCAAAAATACGAAGTACAATCTGCTTCTGATAGGATTTAACAAGCTCCCTTCCTTTATTATTATAAGCTTTTTCGAGGTTACAAATTATCTGGTAAATCTTTCTCCCATCGGTAATAGGGACTACAATATTAGTATACTGATGCGATTTCTTTTCAAAAACATCTTTGATAACCGGAAAAGCCTGCCTGGCAATTGTATCAACTTTACGGTTATAACTGCCAATCATAACCTGATAAATCCTATCAATTATCTCATCCTGTTTCAGCTTGCCAAATTCATCTTCATTAACAGGAGACTCAATTGATAATAAACGCATTAACTCAAGGTTGAAGTCCTCAAACATTCCCGATCCAAAATATTCGCCAACCAGTTCTTCAACCGAGTCATACATCATATTCAGGACATCTACTTCGAGCCTTTCTCCGAATAATGCATGGCGGCGTTTTTTATAAACCACTTCACGTTGTGAGTTCATTACATCATCATATTCGAGCAAACGTTTCCTGATACCAAAATTGTTTTCCTCGACTTTTTTCTGCGCTCGTTCAATTGATTTCGAGATCATCGAATGCTGAATAACTTCCCCTTCTTTCAGACCAAGCCTGTCCATTACGCCTGAAATCCGGCCGGTTCCGAACAACCTCATCAAATCGTCTTCCAACGAAACATAAAACTGGGAAGACCCCGGGTCACCCTGACGCCCTGACCGGCCACGCAACTGCCTGTCAACACGCCGTGAATCATGCCTTTCGGTACCAATAATTGCAAGCCCGCCGGCTGCCACAACTTCAGGTGCCAATTTAATGTCCGTTCCACGGCCGGCCATATTGGTTGCAATGGTTACTGTTCCTGCCCTGCCCGCTTCAGCTACAATATCTGCTTCCCTGGCATGTAATTTGGCATTCAGCACATTGTGCTTTATTCCTTTTATATTAAGCATCCTGCTTAACAATTCTGAAATCTCTACAGAAGTTGTACCCACAAGCACAGGCCTGCCCTCCCTGTTCAAATCGAGGATCTCACCAATTACTGCGTTGTATTTTTCACGTTTTGTTTTATAAACATAATCTTCCCTGTCGTCGCGGATGATGGGTTTATTGGTAGGAATTACAACAACCTCCAGTTTATAGATGTCCCAGAATTCGCCTGCTTCGGTTTCGGCTGTCCCTGTCATCCCTGCAAGCTTATGATACATTCTGAAATAATTCTGCAGGGTAATAGTTGCAAAAGTCTGGGTTGCAGCTTCAACTTTTACGTGTTCCTTGGCTTCAATTGCCTGGTGCAATCCATCGGAATAACGACGGCCTTCCATAATACGGCCGGTTTGCTCATCTACGATTTTCACCTTGTTATCGATTATCACATATTCCACATCTTTTTCAAACATGGTATATGCTTTCAATAACTGGTTTACGGTGTGGACACGTTCCGATTTAACAGCGTAATTTTGAAGAAGCCTGTCTTTTTTCTCGAGGATTTCTTCTTTGGGAAGTGAGGAATTTTCCAGTTCTGCCATTTCAGCACCCATATCGGGAAGTACAAAAAATTCAGGGTCATCAAGTCCCCCCGAAATCAGGTCAATTCCTTTATCTGTAAGTTCTACTGAATTCTGTTTTTCTTCGATTATAAAATACAACGGATCGGTAACTATATGCATATTTTTATTGTTT
>JAFGGF010000258.1 GCA_016930735.1 Prolixibacteraceae bacterium | reverse complement strand
CTTACAGGAATTTTCCTTATTGCTGATATTTCGGGAGGGTATAAACTTTTTGTGCCTCTAATGGTTACTTCCACTTTTGCCTACCTGATCGTGCGTACTTTTATTCCTGCTTCGGTTTATCATTTCCAGCTTGCAAGGAGAAAAGAATTACTTACACACGATAAGGATGCCAATGTGTTAAAAATGTTGGAAGTAAGAAAGTTAATAGAAAACGACTTTGTTAAATTACCTCCTGATGCTACATTGGGAGACCTGACAAAAGCCATTGAAAAAAGCCACCGCGATTTATTTCCTATTGTTGACACAAGTGGTATTCTGCTTGGAATGTTAAAACTGGATGATGTCCGCCATTTAATTTTCCGGCAGGAAATGTATGATAAAGTCATGTTAAAGGACTTAATGTACATGCCTGAATATCATATTGAACCTAACGATAACATGGAAGAAGTAACAAGGAAATTTGAGGTAAGCGGAAGATATAACCTTGCGGTTACTGAGAACGGGAAATATGTTGGTTTTGTTTCAAGGGCCAGGGTATTTACAAAATACAGAAAACAGATTATTGATGTTTCTCATGTATAGGATCGAATGAAAAAAAGGGTAAATACAATACTAAACAATCTTGTCGCCTGGAGAATAAAACACATCAAAGAAAGGCAGTTTTTATATATCCTTAGCTTTGTAATCGGGATATTCAGCGGGTTTGCTGCACTTATACTTAAAAACCTGATTCATCTTGTTGAATCGAAGTTAACCCATTGGCTTCCTGAAGAAACCGGAAGTTTCCTGTTTATCATTTATCCGTTTATTGGAATAATACTGACAGTTTTATTTGTACGTTATTTAATTCGTGATAATCTGGCACATGGGGTTTCAAAAATCCTTTATGCTTTTTCAAAAATGAGCGGCAAACTGAAAGCTCATAATACTTACAGCTCAATGGTAGCCAGTTCGCTTACCATCGGATTCGGAGGTTCAGTAGGGGCTGAAGCACCCATTGTTTTAACCGGTGCATCAATTGGATCAAACCTGGCACGTTTATTCAGGCTGAATTTCAGGTATGTGTCGTTAATGGTAGGTTGTGGAGCAGCCGGTGCTATTGCAGGAATTTTTAAAGCACCTATTACCGGAGTGGTTTTTACACTCGAAGTGCTTATGCTTGACCTTACAATGGCCTACCTGATCCCTTTGCTGATTGCTGCAATTACTTCAGCTTCATTATCGTATTTTTTTATGGGTGATGCTGTTTTGTTAAAATTCAGCCAGATCCACTCATTTGACATCAGCAACATCATTTATTACATCCTGCTTGGGCTGTTTTGCGGATTGGTTTCGCTTTACTTTACAAGGATTTCAATGTATGTTGAAGGCAAATTCGGAAAAGTTAAAAATCCGGTTGCCAAACTGTTGATTGGTAGTTTCCTCCTGGGATTGCTGATATTTATATTTCCGCCTCTCTGGGGCGAAGGCTATTCAAGCATCAACGAAATTTTCAGGGGGAACGGAACATTATTGCTGAACACTTCTTTGTTTTACACTCTGAAAGATAATCCATACTGGTTTTTGGTTTTACTGGCAGGAATACTCATTTTTAAGGTAATGGCCATGTCGGCAACAACCGGTGCAGGTGGTGTTGGTGGGATTTTTGCCCCTACACTGTTTATGGGTGCTACAGGTGGTTTTTTTGTTGCAAGGTTTTTAAATACATTTTATGACCTTGGATTGCCCGAAGATAATTTTGCTCTGGCTGGCATGGCAGGTATGATGGCAGGAGTGATGCATGCTCCGCTGACAGCTATTTTTTTAACGGCTGAAATTACAGGCGGTTATGGTTTATTTATGCCCTTGATTCTGACATCAACTGTGGCATATGTAACAATTATGCGTTTTGAACCTCATTCCATATATACGAAGCGTTTGGCCCAGCGTGGAGAACTCCTGACACACCATAAGGATAAATCCGTTTTACGCCTGATGCAACTGAAAGACCTCATTGAAACCGATTTTGAAATTATTAATCCTGAAGCTAACCTGGGTGAACTGGTTAAAGCAATTTCACGCTCTCAACGGAATTTATTCCCGGTGGTTGACAAAGAAAATAACCTCCTTGGAATGGTAAAACTCGCTGATATCCGTTCAATAATTTTTGATCATGAATTGCACGATAAAATTGCGGTTAAAGACTTAATGTATATGCCCGAACATTTTATTTCGCCCGATGACAATATGGAAGAAGTAGTAGCCAAGTTTGAATCGTCGGGGAGGTACAACCTTGCTGTTATTGATGAAGGGAAATACCTCGGATTTATTTCACGTGCAAAAGTTTTTTCAAAATACAGGAAGACGATACGCGACTTCTCTGATGATTAACAAATAGCTTTGAGCTGCGAGCCTTGAGCTAAAAGCTTTTATTTCAATATTTTATAATGAAATAAATACCCGCTGATAAATATAGCAGTAAAAATAGAATTGGTAACTGAAAAGGCATCCCAGCCGATCCAGATCGAAGGGAGAAATAAAATGATTACTTGGGCAAGTATATAAATAATTAATCCGTCCCGGTGAAATTTCCACATCCGGATAGCACCAATCAGTGAAAAACAAAACAGGGCCATTAGTAGGGTAAAATACAATGGTGAAATTTGATCAACTGAATCCCATGACGAATATTCAATAATTAATTTGCATGCTTTTTCAAAGAATACAGCAGTAAAGAAGTATGCAAAAAATGCAAATCCGCTGCCAATAAACGTCAGCACACATAATGCACTTAAAAACGGCGGACGAAGTTTTTTATCAGTCATTAGTCAATAGTCATTAGTCAAAAGTCATTAGTCAAAAGTCATTAGTCAAAAGTCATTAGTCAAAAGTCATTAGTCAAAAGTCATTAGTCAAAAGT
>JAFGGF010000257.1 GCA_016930735.1 Prolixibacteraceae bacterium | reverse complement strand
GTTTAAAAAAGTTAAAAGAAGACCTTGAAAATCTTGTGAATATTGAACGGCCTGCTATTTCAAAACAAATCGGTGAAGCAATCGAAAAAGGCGATATTTCAGAAAATGCCGAATACGATGCTGCCAAAGATGCGCAAGGCCTTCTTGAAGCAAAAATATCAGAATTGCAATCTAAAATTGCCAATGCCAGGATATTGGACGAATCAAAAATAAATACAGACAAAGTTCAGATTCTTAACAAAGTAACAATCCGGAATAGGAAAAATAATGCTACCATGCAGTATACAATTGTGCCGGAAAGCGAAGCAAACCTGAAAGAAAACAAGATTTCAGTTAAAACACCTATTGCAAAAGGTTTGATTGGCAAAAAAGTAGGTGATGCTGTGGAAATTAAAGTCCCGTCAGGGATCATCCCGTTTGAAATAATTGATATTTCTATTTAAATGGATACTATTTTCTCAAAAATTGCGAAAGGTGAAATACCTTCATACAAGGTTGCTGAAGATGAAAATTATTTTGCTTTCCTTGATATATCTCCTGTTGCAAAAGGGCATACGCTTGTGATTCCCAGGATTGAAGTCGATTATTTGTTTGACCTTGATGATGAGATTTATAGCGGATTGCAATTATTCGCAAAAAAAGTTGCACAAGGACTAAAACGAGCAATGCGGTGTGAAAAAGTCGGAGTTTTGGTTATGGGACTTGAAGTACCTCACGCCCATATTCATCTTGTCCCGATGAAGTATGAAGCCGACCTGCTGAATTTTTCAAAAAAACTGAAATTGTCTGAGGAGGAATTTAAAGAAATTCAGCAAAAAATTATTTCGGAAATAAAATAAACTGATTTTGAATGATATAAAAGCCTGGCCAATGCCGGGCTTTTTTATATCAATATTTATCAACAATTGACCCTTCAGGCAATATATTTCTTTAATTTTATTTGACGGGAAAAACTATTTGAAATATAAGCTGTTTTAAACTTATTATTTGTATAAAAGTGTGTTAACAACAGTTGTGTTTGAAAGAAATAAGTGAAGAAAGAAAGAAGATGGTACCTTTTACGCATTTACACGTACATTCTCAATACTCAATTTTAGATGGGGCTGCCAGTATCTCAGGATTGGTTTCAAAAGCAAAAAACGATGGAATGACTGCCCTTGCGCTGACAGATCATGGAACCATGTTAGGTATCAAGGAATTTTATAACGAATGTAAAAAACAGGAAATAAAACCCATTTTAGGGTGTGAAACTTATGTGGCAGCCCGTTCTATAGAAGATAAAACCGATAAAGTTGACCGGTCGGGATTTCACCTGATTTTACTTGCAAAAAACAAAACCGGTTATCAGAACCTGATCAAGCTGATTTCAATTGCCAATAACGAAGGTTTTTATTATAAACCCAGGATTGATAAATCACTTCTTGAAAAATATAAGGAAGGGCTTATCGTTTCATCGGCTTGTTTGGGTGGAGAAGTACCGCAACTGTTACTTAACAACCATTTAAAAGAGGCTGAAGAAACATTAGCGTGGTTTAAAAAACACTTTGGTGAAGATTTTTACCTTGAATTACAGCGCCATCCTTCGGAGTTGCCTGAAATGCGTGCCGATGTTTACGACCGGCAGGTGGAAGTGAATGAGAAGTTGCTGGAACTGTCAGAAAAACACGAAATAAAGGTTATTGCAACCAATGATGTTCATTTTATTAACAGTGAAGATGCCGATGCACATGACCTGCTGATTTGCCTTAACACAGGAAAGGACCTCGATGACCCGAATCGGATGCGTTATACAAAACAGGAGTGGTTTAAAACCACTGAGGAAATGAATCAGTTATTTGCCGATGTTCCTGAATCGTTGGGAAATACTGCTGAAATAGTTGAAAAAATTGAATTATATGAGTTGAATGCTTCTCCGATAATGCCTTTTTTCCCGATCCCCAAAGATTTTGGCACTGAAGAGGAATACAGGAAAAAATATTCTGAAGAAGTATTATTGGAAGAATTCGGGAAAGAGTCATTCGACAGGCTGGGAGGTTATGGGCGGATAATCAGGATTAAGCTTGAAGCAGCTTATTTGAGGCATTTGACCTATGGGGGTGCCAAAAAACGATACGGCGATCCTTTGCCGGAAGAGGTTTCCACACGGCTCGATTTCGAACTGGATACAATTAAAACCATGGGGTATCCGGGATACTTTCTTATAACACAGGATTTTATAAACCAGGCACGTAAAATGGGTGTTCTTGTTGGACCAGGCAGGGGTTCGGCTGCAGGTGCTGCTGTTTCTTACTGTGTTGGAATTACAAATATAGATCCGATAAAATATGACTTGCTTTTTGAGCGGTTCCTGAATCCTGACCGTATTTCATTGCCCGACGTGGATATTGATTTTGACGATGATGGAAGGCAACAGGTTCTGGATTGGGTGGCTGAAAAATACGGGCGTGATAAGGTTGCACACATCTGCACTTTTGGTACAATGGCTACAAAACTTGCAATTCGTGACGTTGCAAGAGTTTTAAAATTACCATTACCTGAAGCCGACAGGCTCGCAAAATTGGTCCCGGAAGCTCCGAAGATGACTTTTGAAAAAGCCTTTAAAGCAAGTGCCGAGTTAAAAAATGAATTAAACTCTGACAATCCGGTAGTAGTTGATACATTAAAATTTGCAAAAACTCTTGAAGGTTCAGTAAGACAGACCGGTGTGCATGCCTGTGGGATTCTGATCAGCCGGGATCCGTTGACCAACCATATTCCGTTAATGTCGACAAAAGACGAAGAACTGAAAACTACTCAGTATGATGGACGGTTTGTTGAAGATATCGGTTTGTTGAAAATGGACTTCCTGGGTTTAAAAACCCTTTCAATTATTAAGGAAACCCTGGAGAATATTAAACTTTCAAAAGGAATTGATATTAATATAGAAACCATTCCCTGGGATGATAAAATAACATATGAATTATTCAGCAGGGGTGAAACTACAGCTATATTCCAGTTTGAATCGGACGGAATGAAAAAGCACCTCCGCGACCTGAAACCAAACCGTTTTGAAGATCTCGTCGCAATGAATGCACTTTATCGGCCTGGTCCGATGGAATATATTCCTGATTATATAGCCAGAAAACACGGCAGGCAAAAGGTGGATTACGATGTACCAATGATGAAAAAATACCTCGATGAAACTTACGGAATTACCGTTTTTCAGGAACAGGTAATGCTTTTATCAAGATTGCTGGCAGGTTTTACAAGGGGCGATTCCGATACCCTGAGGAAGGCAATGGGGAAAAAGCAGTTTGCCGTAATGGATAAGTTGAAAGTAAAATTCATAGAAGGATGCAAAGCAAATGAACAATTTGTTGACGAATGTAAGCTCGCACAAAAAGAACCTGACACGGTAATTGAAAAAATATGGAAAGACTGGCAGGCTTTTGCTTCCTATGCTTTTAACAAATCGCATTCGGTTTGTTATGCTCATATTGCTTATCAGACCGGTTACCTGAAAGCACATTACCCGGCCGAATTTATGGCTGCCAACCTTAGCCGTAACCTGAGCAATATTACTGATATTACCAAACTGATGAAAGAGTGCAGAAGGATGAAACTGAAAGTCCTCGGTCCTGATGTAAATGAAAGTTTTATCAAGTTTAATGTAAACAGGGAAGGCAATATCCGATTTGGCATGGCTGCTGTTAAAGGAGTCGGTGAAGGTGCTGCCCGCGATATTATTACTGCCCGCGGCAAGGAAGGAGAATTTAAAACAGTATTCGATTTTGTGGAGCGTGTAAACCTGCAAAGTGTAAATAAAAAGAACCTCGAAGCATTGGCGATGGCAGGTGCTTTTGATGGATTAAAACATGTGAAAAGAAGCCAGTTTTTTGCCGGTGAAGATATAAATGATTCAACTACATTTATTGAAAAACTGATCCGTTATGGGAATAAAGTACAGTCGGAAAAGCAATCGATGCAACAAAGCCTTTTTGGTGATTTTGCTGCAGGTTCGGTTGTTCAGAAACCAGCTATCCCGGACGTGGATGAATGGGCCAACATTATTTTCCTCGAAAAGGAAAAAAGCCTGATCGGAGTATATCTGACTTCCCATCCTTTGGATGATTATAAATTCGAAATGGAACATTTTTGTACTCCCAATGTTGCTTTAAAGGATTTGAATAATAATATTGAATTATTTAAAGAAAGGGACCTGGTTTTGGGAGGAATGGTAACCGATGCCAAAGAGTCTGTTTCCAAAAACGGAAATCCTTACAGTATTCTGACATTGACTGATTATAGCGATTCTTACCAGTTCTATTTTTTTAAAAACAATTATATCGATTTTGGGAAATACTGCAAAACAGGTTTGTTTATACTGGTTCGTGGAAAAGTTCAGAAGAGGTTTAATCAGGAATCATATGAGTTTAAAATCTCGAATATTGATTTGCTTTCCGAAGTAAGGAAAAGTTATGTTAAAAGTGTGACAATTAATATCCCGCTTGAACAGCTGAATAAATCGGTCATAGAAGAAATTGAACATTATACCAAAAACAAAAAAGGGAAATCGATGTTAAAATTCCAGGTATTCGATAAGGAAAATAACCGTGATATTGAAATGTTTTCAAGAAATACGCGTATCAATTTCGATAACGATTTTGTTTCTTTTATTGAAAACCATCCCGATATTGGATATCGGATTAATTAACTTAATTTTATCGGAAATTGAATTTCAGAAATAAAAATATATAATTATGGCTATAGAAATTACTGATGCAAATTTTGAGGAATTGGTATTAAAATCGGATAAACCTGTAATGATAGACTTTTGGGCTGTATGGTGTGGACCTTGCCGGATGATCGCACCAATTGTTGAGGAAATGTCGGGCGAATATGCAGGCAAAGCAGTGATCGGGAAAGTCGATGTTGATTCAAATCCCGGTGTTGCAATGAAATACGGGATCCGTAATATTCCAACTGTTTTATTTGTAAAAAACGGTGAAGTTGCTGATAAACAGGTTGGTGCTGCTCCCAAACAAAAGTTTGTGGAGAAACTGGATGCCCTCCTTTAAGAATTGTAAAAACTTATTGTCACCGGAATTAATAATTCGGTGCTTTTTTATCTGACGGATTTGAAAAATATTCTGGACATAGAACAGTTTCACCAGTTCGATAACCTTGATTTGATTGCACAAGAGGTTGTAGAAGGATTTATAACCGGTTTGCACCGCAGCCCTTTTCATGGCTTCTCGGTTGAGTTTGCCGAGCACAGGCTTTATAACCAGGGTGAATCAACAAAACATATCGACTGGAAATTATTTGCCCGGACCGACAAATTATTTGTAAAACAGTACGAAGAAGAAACCAACCTACGTTGCCAGATTCTGATCGATACTTCTTCATCGATGCTTTTCCCTTATTCAAAGGGTGAAAAAAAATTACATAACAAACTGGCTTTTTCTGTTTACAGTGCAGCTGCTTTGATTTATCTGTTGCGGAAACAACGCGATGCTGTCGGGCTTACACTTTTTTCTGACAAGATTGAAGACCATCTGGATGCCCGCCTTTCGCTGGTAAATGCTGAATTGATGTACGGAAAGCTGGCAGACCTGTTAAAACCTGAAAACCATCAGCTCAGAAAGAAAACAAATACGGTTGATACCTTACATCAGATTGCAGAAAAAATCCATAAACGTTCAATGGTGATCATTTTCAGTGATATGATTGAAACCGATAAAACCGATGAATTATTCTCAGCGCTCCAGCATTTAAGGTATAATAAACATGAGGTAATTTTATACCATGTAACCGACCACAAACAGGAAAGGGAGTTTGGTTTCTCCAGCCGCCCGCATCGTTTTGTTGACCTCGAAACCGGGCATCAGGTAAAGTTTAATCCGTATGAAATTAAAGAACAGTATATTGAAACTATCAGGAATTATTTTGGTGAATTGAAGGTCAGGTGCGGGCAATACCGGATCGACCTTGCAGAAGCTGACATGAACGAAGATTTCAACCAGGTATTATATACTTACCTCGTCAAACGTAAAAAGTTGTTTTAATCCAATTATTTTGTAACGTCTTTTAACCAGCCTGTCATAACTTTTAATGCTTCCGGAGCAATGGTTTCTTCAATTTCACCATACTCTGAAATTGCCCCGGTTTCGCAATTCTGAAACATGTGGTTGAGGTTTTTTAACTCCTGAACTTTAAAGTTTTTGTTTCCGCCTTTTGTAAATGCTTTTTCAATGGCTTCGAGGTTGGCTTTTGGTGGCACCTGTATATCTTTTTCCCCGATCAGTGCCAGTACCGGGCATTTCACTTTTTTCAATGTTGGGTACGGGTCATATTTCAGGAAAAATTTGAACCAGGGTGTGTTTACACCCATTATGCGTTGGTTTATAATTTTTTTCTGTTCATTGCTCAGTTCTTCATACATTCCACCAGAATAGGCATTTTGTAGTTGATGGTAAATTTCTTTTGTATCTGATTCATTTAAAAGAACTGAAAATATTTCAGATTGTATTTCACGGTTGTGCTGAATTAATTCTTCTGTTAAACCGGCAGCACGGTTTATTAATTCACCCTGTTCGTATAAAATCTGTTCACCATTGATTCCCGGCCCGGCCCACATGATTATAAAATTTACATCATCCGTTAAATTTGCTGCAATGGGCGCAATGATTCCACCTTCACTATGCCCGATTAATCCGATTTTTGAAGCATCTATCTTGTTATGGTTTTTTAGAAATTCCAGGCCAGCCAGAACATCGCCTGCTAGCTCTTCACTGGTTACATCCCTGATGTTACCTTCGGAACCTCCGACTCCACGGTCATCGGTTCGGAGGACTGCAAATCCATTCCGGGTTAAATGGTCGGCTAATACCAGAAAAGGTTTGTGTCCGAAAATGGTTTCATCCCGGTCCTGAGCCCCTGAACCTGTAATTAATATAACTACCGGGAATTTGCCTGGCCCTTCGGGAATTGTTAATGTCCCTGCAAGGGAAACACTGTCATTTTTGTTTTTGAAAGAAACTTCTTCTTCTGTATAAGGATAAGGTTTTACAGGGGTTTGTGGGCGTTTTAATTCTGTTACTGTTTCTGTTTTTGACAGAGTTAAAGGGAAAGTCATCCCGTTTTGGCTCCAGGTTCCCACAAGTGTTTGTTCATCGGCAAATGCTCCTGAAAAAATACCGTTTATTACAGAAATTGTTAATTGCAGGCTGTCATTCGTTGCCACGATTTTATCTACACTGATGCCGGCTGCACCTTGCTGAGGGACATCCATTGCTGCAACAGTTTTGTTTTCTTCCGAAACTGAGATTTTGAAAATAATCTCAAGTTTTGTCCCCGGAAGTTCCAGTTTTCCGCTCCAGTTCCCGATGGCTTTTTCCTGCGCGATACTATTTAATGAGAGAATGATTATTAAAAAACTCAGAAATAGTAAATGTTTAATTGTTTTCATGGTTTCTTATTTAAATGCCTGATTGTTTTATAAATGATTTTATTGTAAGTAAATAATCTTTAAAGTTTTTTTCACCTTCTTCTGTCACCTTTATCAATGTCAATGGCCTCTTGCCTTTAAATGTTTTTTCAATTTCCACATATCCGGCTGTTTCTAGCTTGCATAAATGTGAAGACAAATTCCCCTGTGTAATCTGCAAATTACTTTTTAAATAGATAAAATCAGCCTTTTCAACAACCATAAGTAAAGTAAGGATGGCAATTCTTACAGGTTCATGGATAGTTTTATCCAAAGCAATAATTTTTGATAATATATTATTTTCCATCAGTAACGGTTTTTGGATATTTTTTCAGAAAAGATAAAAGTTTAATAATTCCTGTAATTAAAATAATTATGCCTGCAATTGCAATAAATCCATAACCATAGTTCCGTGTATGAATCCAGGGTTCCAGAAAAATGGTGAACGGAACTCCGAATGCATATACAACTCCGACAATAAAAAAAAGAGAGTAGCTTGTATTATATGAGATCAGGCCGAAAACAAGGATCAGAAACATGAATTCAATTAAAAGGCTTGTAAACCGGCTTTTTGTTTCTGTGTGAATAATACCTTTTACTGATAGGTAATAGAGTATAAATGTTATAACCTGTGCAGATATTGCAGTGATCAAAACCCATTTCTGCTTATTCCTTCTAGGTTCCGAATATTTTACTGATCCTATACGTGGCTGGGTAATTAATAATTTTAACAGAGCCAGAATGATAGCTACAGGAATAATAAGTAATCTGATAAATAGAGGGCTGACATATCCTGAATTGTCCATAAAAGAGTTTATTACGAAGCTGATAAACATACTGCCAAAAAGCAGCTCAAACATCCCGTCTTTGAAATGGAGGTGAAAAGAAGTTTTTTCAATTTCGCGAAATAAAGTTTTTTGATTCATGACAATGCAAATTGGTATGTAATAAATTTTAGTTTGCAATACAAACTTAATTTAATTATTTGAATTGTACAATTTTTTTTCGTTCTGATTGTTTTTTTTCTTAAAAATATCGGGATGGATTGAGTAAAATAAAATCTAAAATGGTTATTAGTTGAGTAAGTTTTCAACGTTAAATTGTTAACTAATGGTTTTGTTGAACCACCAGTATAATACATTGTTTTAGCTATATTTGGTGCAAATTAGTGAATTATGACTCCGAAGTACGACGAAGGGACAATCAGGACACTTGATTGGCAGGAACATATCAGGAAGCGGCCGGGAATGTACATTGGAAAGCTTGGCGATGGTGCTTCACGCGATGATGGAATTTATGTTTTACTCAAAGAAGTAATGGATAATTCCATCGATGAATTTATGATGGGTTTCGGGAAAAAAATTGAAGTTTCCATCGACCAGCAAATGGTTAGGGTCCGCGATTATGGCCGGGGCGTTCCGCTTGGTAAACTGGTTGATGTGGCAAGTAAAATGAACACCGGGGCCAAATACGACTCCAAGGTATTTAAAAAATCGGTTGGGCTGAATGGTGTTGGTATTAAAGCTGTTAATGCCCTGTCTTCCGAATTTCTGATAAAAGCAATCAGAGAAGGGGAAGCCAAAGAAGTCCTGTTTTCAGCCGGGATAATCCAAAAAGAGAAAAATTCAAAAGGGCTGGAAGAAGAAAACGGAACCATTGTCACCTTTAAACCTGACGAATCCATTTTCAGGAATTATCATTATATCGATGACTATGTCATAAATATGATGAAAAATTACACTTTCCTGAATTCGGGGCTGACTATTGAATACAATGGCGAAAAGTTTTATTCGCGTAACGGTTTGCGCGATTTGCTGGAAGAAAACCTCGACCAGGAACCGATTTATCCGATTATCCATTTGAAAGGGGAGGATATTGAAGTTGCAATAACTCACGGGAATCAGTATGGCGAAGATTATTATTCATTTGTAAACGGGCAGCATACAAGCCAGGGCGGAACCCACCTGCAGGCATTCCGCGAGGTGCTTGTAAAAACAATCCGCGATTTCTATAAAAAGGATTTTGACCCGTCCGACATCAGGGCTTCCATTGTTGCTGCCGTAAGTATAAAAGTGGAAGAACCCGTTTTTGAATCGCAAACAAAAACAAAACTTGGTTCGAGAGACATAGGGCCTGATGGACCCTCAGTCAGGCAGCATGTGGGAAATTTCCTTCAGAAGGAATTAAATAATTTCCTGCATAAAAATCCGGATACTGCAGAAAACATGCTTCGGCGGATTGTTGAATCGGAACGGGAAAGGAAAGCGATTTCAGGTATAAAAAAACTGGCAAAACAACGGGCAAAAAAAGTAAGTCTTCATAACCGCAAACTGCGCGATTGCCGGATTCATTATAACGAAAAAGATGAAAATAAAGAGAATACAAGTATTTTTATAACAGAGGGCGATTCGGCAAGCGGATCAATAACAAAATCACGTAATGTAAATACCCAGGCTGTTTTCAGTTTAAAAGGAAAACCTCTGAATACTTATGGTTTATCAAAAAAAGTGGTTTACGAGAATGAAGAGTTTAACCTTTTACAGGCAGCTTTAAATATCGAAGAAAGTATAGAAGACCTCAGATATAATAAAGTAATTATTGCAACCGATGCCGATGTCGATGGAATGCACATCCGTTTACTGCTGATTACTTTTTTCCTGCAGTTTTTCCCTGAATTAATAAAAAAAGGACATGTTTATATTCTTCAGACTCCGTTGTTCAGGGTGAGGGATAAACAAAAAACAATTTATTGTTATTCGGAAATCGAAAAGGAAAGGGCTATAACCAAATTAAAAGGGAAACCTGAAATTACCCGTTTCAAAGGATTGGGGGAAATCTCCCCGGATGAATTCAAGCATTTTAT
>JAFGGF010000256.1 GCA_016930735.1 Prolixibacteraceae bacterium | reverse complement strand
GAGGAACTGGATGCTGTAAATAATCCTGAAGATGAAAGCATGGGATTGAGGAAAGTTCCGTTTTCGAGGGAAATCTACATTGAAAAAGATGACTTTATGGAAGATCCTCCACGAAAATTTTTCAGGCTTTCACCAGGTAATGAGGTGCGTTTACGATATGCGTATTTTATTACTTGTAATGAGGCTGTTAAGAATGAAAACGGTGAAATCGTTGAGCTTCATTGTACATACGACCCGGCTTCAAAAGGTGGTAATTCTCCCGACGGTAGAAAGGTAAAATCTACTTTGCATTGGGTTTCGGTTAAACATGCTGTTAAATCAGAAGTCAGGTTGTACGACAGGCTTTTTAATGTTGAGGATCCATCTGCCGACAAGGAAACAGATTTTAAAGAATTTATGAATAAGGATTCGTTAAATGTATTGCCCGAATGCTTTATCGAACCTTTTGTAAAAGGTTCTAAACCATTAAGCTATTTTCAGTTTGAAAGGATGGGTTACTTCAATGTTGATCCGGATTCAACTGAAGAAAAGTTGATTTTTAACAGGACTGTTCCTTTACGTGATACCTGGGCAAAAATTAAAGATAAATAACTGCCTGAAGATAAAAAATGTGTTTGCTCTTTAAATAAAACAAGTTATCTCAGAAAAGTATTGATATATAAACAGTTTCACTGAACATGGCAGTAAAATTAGGTTAAACTCCCGGTCATTGTTTTTATTTTGGATTTGAAAAACAACTGATTTTCTCATTTTATCGATTGAAAACCTCATTTAACCGAAACAAAAAAACAACCAAATATTAGTTGTTTTATATTTGGTTTTATAATTTTAAAACAATTCCGACTTATGAGCAATGAACCAAAAAATAATTCGAAAGGCCTCCTTGCTTTTATTCTGATATTTGTTGGTGCCATTTGGCTAATCAGGCAATTAGGAATATACAACTATTTTCCTGATCTTCATATTTACAATATTTTTCATCCAATGCAGAATGTTTTGCATAAAATATGGCACCTTGTATTTTCATGGCCTGTAATTTTAATTATTATAGGATTGATTCTTCTGGCAGGAAAACGCTCATCCGGAGGGCTTATATTAATAATTATTGGTGGACTGTTTTTATTACCAAAGATTTTTATTTTGCCTGGTATTACCGCAGTCCTGATTTTCCCCTTTGTATTAATAGGACTGGGAGTTGCGCTTATTGCTAAAATTATCTGATCAAAATAGGAGAATTAAGATATGGAAGATTATAAAAAAATGAGGCATTTTGAGGGAAGGACAGCTGGTAAAAGGATTTACTTTGGAGTTTTCCTGATTGCAATTGGTTGTATCTGGATATTTGAAAGGCTTGACTTAATTCCTGATATTGTTGACGATATACTTATATCGTGGCAAATGTTGCTAATTGCAGTAGGTTTATTTTCAATAATTGGAGGAAACAGGACAACCGGTTATGTATTAATACTGATCGGGGGTGTATTTCTGGTTCCTGAAGTAGTTGAAATACCTTATGAACTCAGGCGTATTGTATGGCCCCTTTTACTTGTTGGAGTAGGAATTATTTTATTGTTCAGGCATCGGACTTATCATACAGAAAGGCCAATAATAGATGATAAGGCGAGGGGCACGGATTATTTTGACGATTTTATAATATTCGGAGGGCGCGAAATTTTTGTTACATCAACAAACCTTTTAGGCGGAAAAACTTCTTCCATTTTTGGAGGGACAGAATACGATATGCGAAAAGCAACATTATCACCCAACGGCGCAGTAGTTGATTGTATGTGCCTTTTTGGCGGTTGTACATTTAAAGTGCCTCCCGATTGGACAGTTAAAAATGAAATGCAGACAATTTTCGGTGGATTTGCTGATAAAAGAGGATCTACATTTCAGAATAATAATTCGGTTGATTCATCAAAAATATTAATTCTTAAAGGATTCACTGCCTTTGGTGGTGTTGAAGTCAAGCTGATATAAAACTATGGATTTCAGGCATCCGTTTATTTCTAAACCAAAATTAGCCATTGCATATGCAATTTTCTGGGTAATCATATCCATTGCCTATTTTTTAATCCAATGGTTAAGTTCAGGAATTCCGGCCGATAAAGCAATTGTCGAAGCAATTACTTCAGTTTCTTTATACGGAGTGCTTGGAACTTCAATCTGGTATGTTGTAAGGTTCAATACCCTGGAAGAAAATACCTATTCCCGTTTTTTTATTGTTCATATTATTTCGGCAGCAATTATCCTGATATTATGGCTGTATATTGGTGCTGTAATTATCAAATTGTTTTTCCCTATCGATGAATCATGGACAAATGAATTTCTCCCTGCCCGGATTTATTCAGGATTTATGTTTTACCTCTTTTATGTTATTTTCTTTTATGCAGTAACATATTATCAGAATTTTAAAGATAAAGTTAGAAGAGAAAGTGAATTAAAAGCCCTGGTAAAAGAAGCCGAATTACACGCATTAAAATCGCAGATAAATCCGCATTTCCTTTTTAACAGCCTGAACAGTATTTCTTCCTTAACAATGTCTGATCCGCAAAAAGCGCAGGAAATGGTAATTAACCTTTCTTCCATTATGCGTTATTCGTTAAAGTACGACCAGAATGAGGTTGTAACTTTCGGAACTGAAATTGAAAATATTAAAATGTATCTCCAGATTGAAAAAGTCAGGTTTGGTAAAAAACTAAATCCGGTTTTTGAAATAAGTGAAAGTTGCCTTGATGCAGAAATTCCCAATATGATATTACAACCACTGTTTGAAAATGCCATTAAATATGGTGTTTATGAGGCAACAGAACCAGTTGATGTTGTTACATCCTGCAGGAAAGTTGACAATTTTATAGAAATTAAAATCAGGAATAATTATGACCCTGAAGTTTTACATAAAAAAGGAGAGGGGATAGGTTTGCGGAATATTAGGGACAGGCTCCAGGTTATTTATAATAACCCGGGATTAATAAAAATCAGAGATTTTAATAATAATTTTACAGTTACTTTAATGATTCCTCAAAAATAAAGAAATATGCAGGAAATAATTAATACCATTATTGTTGAAGATGAAGAACTGGCAAGAAACCTTCTTAAATCTTACCTGAAAAATTACGACAATATTGAATTGATCCATGAATGTGAAAATGGATTTGAAGGCGTAAAAATGATCAATGAATTAAAACCCGACCTGGTTTTCCTTGACATTCAGATGCCTAAAATTACCGGATTTGAAATGCTCGAATTACTGGAACACAAACCGGAAATTATTTTCACAACAGCCTACGACCAGTATGCATTAAAAGCCTTTGAATACAATGCAGCCGATTATTTGTTAAAACCTTTTTCGAAAGACAGGCTTGATGCTGCACTTGAAAAGGTTATGGAAAAACTTCAGCAGCAGGATTCTGCCGGCGAATTAATTGAAAATATCACCAATTTTCCAAAGGGTGAATTCCTGGACAGGGTCGTTGTAAAAGACAGGCATAAAATCAACATTATCCCGGTTGATAAAATCAGGTATTTTGAGTCGATGGATGATTATGTTTTGATTTATACCAAAGAAGGCCGCCACCTCAAACAGAAAACAATGAAGTATTTTGAAACAGCGCTGAATCCCAGCGAATTTATCAGGATTCACCGTTCCTATATTGTCAGGGTTGACGAAATAAGTGAAATTCAGCAATATGAAAAAGAATCGTACATTGTGATCCTTCACGATAAAACGAAACTGAAAGTAAGTAAGTCGGGCTATAAAAAAATTAAAGAAGTATTGAATTTCTGATTCTTACACAAATGTCAATTTGAGAATTAAAACAATAGATTTTAACAGCTTACACTTTAAATGGAATAATGGAAAGTTGGAATAATGGGTTTAATTAAAGTTGTTCTCAATATTCCAGTCTTCCACTATTCCAAATCTCAGGTAATTTCTATAAAATCTTAATGTATTTTTTTTGAGAAGATTCTTTTCTCTAATCCTGTTGCGGAATATTGATCGATCCCATATTCATTATCTCATAATCTGAAAGGTCAATTTCTTTATTAATATTTTCATTGATCTCTGTAATTTTCATAATACTTTTTTCATTTGTTTCAAGGTCGACACTTTCAGCTTCCATAATAAATCCGTCGGGGTAACCCCTCAAAAATGCAGCAGTGTTTAAATTAAGTGAGGAATACAGTTTGTCAGCTTTCCATACTTTGTCTTTTGTAATCCAGACAATCGATTTTGTGTTTTCATCTGTATATTCGTATTCTTCGCAGTTATAACCCAGTATTTTTTTTGTTCGCCCGGTTTTTTTGGAAAGGAGTGAATAATCCGTTTCCTCGCCTTCTGCATCAATTTGTGTTTCGGCATAGGCACCAAGTTGATTCATGTCAATCCCGGTGGCTATTCCCTTTTTTTCACCGTCATCTTCCGATAAAATGATGGAAGCACTGTTTGGCTGGTCAAAAATGAAGAATCCCTTTTTGTCTTCAGAGTTTTCCTCGCCTGTAAATTCATAGGCAAAAACATCAATGTTGTCATTAAAAAATGAGTTTATAAATCCGGTGCTTTCCAGTTTATCATCCTGATAGCTTTCTATTTGCATTTTTACATTGGATGTAAAACTGTAACTGTCTTCAATTTCAACCGGAGCAGAGTTTAATCCGATACGGCCCATGATGTTTTTCAAACGTTCGTTGTCCTTTTCTTCACGGGTCGTTTCAGAATTTGTTGAAGTTGAATCATTTTCGTTAAAGGCTTCATCCAGTTTATTGTCGATTTCCTCATCAATTCTTTCCTCAGCCTTTTCTTCAATTTTTTTACTGACGCGTTCTTCAACCTTGTTTTTTGCCTTATTGGCAATGTTTTTTAATAATCGCTGCGCCTCACAATTATTATACGATGTGGTTAATACAATAGCAATAAGGAGTAAAATTATTTTTTTCATGATTGATATTTTATGATTGGTTTATGAAAGCAAATTTCGTGATTTATTGAACTTAATGCAAGCTAAAACCAACCTTTTTTCCTTTCAATGTATTTTCAGAAACTTTTAAATTGGAAATATTTTCGGATCGGGATAATCAAAAAGATCTCAAAATACTGTGAACTAATAATTTTATTAAAATAACTATATTAAGTAGTTGTATAACTAAAAAATATAGTTATATTTGTTTTGTAAACTTTAAATTTCAGTACTCATATCTTATAATCTCATATCTGAAAAATGAAAAAGCTAACACAAAAAGAAGAGGAAATAATGAACTATTTCTGGGAGAGGGGCCCGATGTTCATTAAAGAATTGAAGGAATTCTATTCCGGTCAGAAGTTGCATTACAATACTTTATCAACCATAGTTCGCGGACTGGAAGAAAAAGGATTTGTAGGCCATGAACAATTTGGAAATACACACAGGTATTTTGCAGCGCTTACCGAAGAAGAATACCGGAAAGGAGCGTTGGGGAATGTAGTCAAGAAGTATTTCAACAATTCATATAAAAATGTTGTTTCCCTTTTTGTTGAAGATGAAAAACTCTCGCTGGACGAATTAAAAAAGTTGATTGCCGACATTGAAAACAATAAAAACGATTAATCATGTCGCTGTTTTTTGTCTACCTTTTCAAATCATCCGTCAGCCTGGCTTTGTTTTACATCGTTTTCAGGCTGGTTATGCGCCGCGATAAAAACCATAGCTTAAACCGCTTCCTTTTGCTGGGGATATTGGCTGCTTCGGCAATCATCCCGCTTCTGAATTTTCAGCTTTTTAGAGAGGAAGTAGTTATTCAACCTGTCTCGGTAATCAGGGATTTTATTTACACTCCGGTTGAGTTTGCAGATATTTCCCAACCAACCATTTTAGCTGAACCTGTACAAAAAGGAATTGAAATTAACTGGTGGCTTTTGGCTTACAGTCTGGCAATTGTTGTTTTATTTGCCCGGTTGGTTATTTCCCTGGTTCGCGTTATCCAACTGGTCTGGGGTTCAGAAAAAATGCCCCTAAAAAAATACATAATTGCAGTGATAAAAGAGATGGTACAGCCCTTTTCCTTCCTGCATTATATTGTTATTTCAGAAAAAGATTTTAAAACAAATAAGGAAGAAGTAATAGCACATGAGCAGGAACACATCAGGCAGAAGCATTCGATCGACCTGCTGGTTTGCGAACTTTTTACCCTGCTTCACTGGTTTAACCCATTTATGTGGCTTTTGCGGCGCGACCTGAAAATGGTCCACGAGTTCCAGGCCGACCAGGCCGTACTGAATACCGGCATCGATGCAAAAAAATACCAACTG
>JAFGGF010000255.1 GCA_016930735.1 Prolixibacteraceae bacterium | reverse complement strand
TTCAGGGAGGGCAACAATTGTGGTAAACCCCCGGGCAGTTGAAAGTTCACTTGTCCCGGCCACATTAGTAGCACTAACCCGCCAATAGTACGTTGCATTATTTTCTAGCCCGGATAATGAATATGTGGTATCTGCCAGACTCGACAGGTCAACTATAAGAGAAGAAAAATCTGATTCCGTTGAAACTTCCAGAGAAAAATAAGCAGTGTGAATTTGTGACTGCCAGGTTAATTCCATAGCAACCGGTTGATCAGTAGCCAAATCTGAAGGGCTGACAAGGGATGGAATTTCAGGAGGTAAAGAAGTCAGGTAACCCGAAGGTGAAATACCAATATTGCTTTGACCAGTGCAGATAAATCCGGCCATCAGCATAATGGACATAAGTAAAACAAAAAACTTTCTCATGAAAAAAAAATGTATCAAAAATTGCTGATCTGGTTTTTTAATTGAAATACTATTTTTTAATAAAAAAGTTATGACAATTTAATGACATAATCAAATAATAAACCTTTCAAACATTTCGGCTTTTCACATGTTATTACATTGATATAAAAGATAAATTCATCTTTTATTAACTGGTAATAAAAAAATGTATTTAGAAAAAATGGATGTTTTAACTGCATCCAAGACCAATTATAAAGAGATCCTCAACGATTATTATACTGTATGCCTGAGCCGTCAGCTAAGTTTGCTGGGAAGGCGGGAAGTACATAACGGCCGTGCCCATTTCGGCATTTTCGGCGACGGAAAAGAGGTTGCCCAGATTGCCCTGGCAAAAACTTTCCATAAAGGCGACTGGCGTTCGGGGTATTACCGCGACCAGACATTTATGCTGGCACTTGATTTACTTAAGCCGGAGGAATTCTTTGCCATGATTTATGGCGATACCGACACGGAATATAATCCTTCAACCGGCGGACGGAATTTCAATAATCACTTCAGCACTCCGAATATCAACGAAAAAGGAGAAATAAAAAACCTGTCCGGCAGATATAACTCTGCTTCCGATATTTCGCCAACAGGAGGGCAAATGCCGCGTTTGCTGGGACTGGCACAGGCTTCGAAACTGGTACGTGAAAATCCGGGAATGAAAAAGCATTTAAACAACAACATTACCGGAAATGAAGTGGCTTTCGGATCAATCGGCGATGCCGGCACATCGGAAGGGATGTTTTTTGAAACCATCAATGCAGCAGGTGTAATGCAGGTTCCGCTTGCCATTGCTGTTTACGACGATGGTTACGGAATCAGCGTTCCGGTTGATCAACAAACAACCAAAGCCAGTATTTCGGAGGCATTAAAAGGTTTTCAGAAACAGACAGATACCAACGGTATTCAGATTTACACCTGCAAAGGCTGGGATTACCCCTCGCTGGTAAAAACCTTCTCCGAAGGAATAAAACTTTGCCGTGATACGCATACCCCTGTTGTATTCCATATTCAGGAGCTGACTCAGCCCACCGGACATTCCACTTCGGGGTCGCATGAAAGGTACAAATCGAAAGAGCGCCTCGAATGGGAAAAAGAATTTGATGGAATAGCACAATTCAAAAAATGGATTATTGAACAGGATATTGCCGATTTCGATATGCTTATCGAAATTGAAAAGTCGGCTGAAAAAAGGGCACGCGATGCAAAAAACAATGCCTGGAAACATTATAAAGACAGTTTTACAAAAGAACTGAGTGACCTTGAAAAAATATTCAATTCAGCAAATAGTAATCTGAAGGAAACCTGGCTTGAAGGACTTGAAAGTTTTAAAAATCGTACCTTCCCTACACGAAGATCGTTGTTAAGCATGGCTAAAAGAATTGCATTTGAAATAAATGAAAATTCTGAATTAAAACTATTCAGGGCAAATCTTCATAAATGGATAGAAAATTTTCAAAATGCAAGTTCCGGATTTTATAATAAACATATTTACCGTGAAGGAATTGACTCGGCATTAAATGTTAATCCTGTAAGTCCGGAATACAAAAACGGGGAGGAAGAATTAACAGGTTCTGAAATTATTAACCGGAATTTTGATGCCTTGTTTGCAAAGTACCCATCCATGGTGACCTTCGGTGAAGATACCGGTAAACTTGGCGGAGTAAACCAGGGAATGAAGGGGATGCAGGAAAAATATGGTGAGGCACGTGTTTCGGATACCGGGATTCGTGAAACAACCATTATCGGGCAGGGGATCGGACTCGCATTAAGAGGCTTTCGCCCGATCGCAGAAATCCAGTACCTCGATTACCTGATTTATGCACAGTCAACTTTGAGCGACGACCTGGCAACCATGCAGTATCGCACAGGGGGAAAACAGGCAGCCCCGGTTATTATCCGTACGCGCGGGCACCAGTTGCAGGGTATGTGGCATGCCGGATCGCCCATGCAGTTATTGCTGGGGTCACTTCGTGGAATTTATATTTGTGTCCCAAGGAACATGACGCAGGCAGCCGGTTTTTATAATTCGCTTCTCGAAGCTAATGATCCTGCAATTGTAATTGAACCGCTCAAGGGATATGGACAAAGAGAACTGGCTCCTTCCAACTTTGGCGATTTTAAAATTCCGCTTGGTGTTCCGGAAATAATTACGGAAGGTACCGACTTAACCATTGTTACATACGGTTGGAATGTATTCCATGCAGCAAAAGCTGCCAGCTTGTTGGAAAATAAAGGAATTTCTGTCGAGGTAATCGACGTGCAGACTTTGATGCCTTTCGATATCCATCACAAAATTTTTGAATCGGTTAAAAAAACCAATAAAGTTTTATTTGTTGATGAGGATGTACCGGGTGGTGCAACTGCTTACATGCTGCAAAAAACCCTGGATGAACAAAAGATTTTTAATTACCTTGATACAGCTCCACGGACCCTTTCGGCAAAAGAGCATCGCCCGGCATACGGCATCGATGGGGAGTATTTTTCAAAACCCAATGTTGAATTGATTTATGAAACCGTTTGGGAAATGATGCGTGAAACCGATATAAAGAAATTTGCAGCTCTGTAAAGAGTTATTTCCCTGACTATGGTTTAATTCCTTTTGAATTCCGATTTTGTTAAAAAAGCAAGTTAATTGGTTTGGTAAATGATTAAATTTGAATTCAACATGACTAAACCATTCATTATGGAATCCGGAAAATCAGAATCAAGAAGGAATTTTTTCAGAACCACTGGAATTGCGGCCATAGGTTTAACAACAATTTCTACATCCTGTGTCAAAACCAGGGATGAAAGTTTACAGGAGAACAGTTCAGGGGAATTATTTTTAAATGAAATTTCAGGACTTACCGACAGGATTAACAGGGTAAAAATTGCAACACTCGGAATGCAGCGTTACGACTGGGAGCAGGGAACTGTAGCTCAGGCATTCCTTGAAATGGGAGAACTGAACCTGGCTGTTTCTTTCGCCCGGGGCGCAATCCTCCGTCAGGAAAATGGGAGGTTTTCTGTACTCAAAGGAAATGGTCCGATAACCGATTGTGCAAGTGTTGGAGAAGTTGTCCTCTTTGCCGCAAAGTATACCAACGATCCGGTTTTTCAACAGGGTGCCGATGAAATGCTCGAAGTAATAAAAAATACCACATATAAAACCGATGAAGGGATTATCTACCATACCCAGGAACCTTCAAAGGGTATATGGTCAGATGCCAATTATATGCTGCCCCCATTCCTGGCAGCTGCCGGTGAATACCATGAAGCCATAAAACAAATAGAAGGCTTTCGTCAATACCTGTATAATGAAAAGGACAAACTGTATTCCCACATGTGGGATGATTCAAAAAAGGAATTTGCAAGGAAAGATTACTGGGGTGTCGGAAATGGTTGGTCGGCTGCTGGTTTAACTCGCGTAATCAATATGCTTCCCGAAACTTATTCCACTGAAAAACAAAAACTGGTTTCTTATGTAAAAGATATAATTGATGGGTGTTTGAAATATATGCGCCCTGATGGACTGTTCCATGATGTGGTAAATAATCCGGACACTTTTCCGGAAGTTAACCTGAGCCAGATGCTTTGTTATTCGATATACTGTGGTGTTGGCCGGGGTTACCTAGATAAAGACTACCTTGATAAAGCTGAAATTATGCGAAAAGCTGCCAATGAGCGAGTTGATAAACTTGGCTATGTCCATGATGTTTGTGGCCTTCCTTATTTTAACCGTTCTTATTTTGCCCCCGAAGCACAGGCGTTTTACCTGTTGATGGAAACAGCTGCAGATGATTATTACAATAATGAAAGGAAATGAATAGAATTCAGTTTATACCACAATTTCTGCTGTTTTTTGCCTTTGCCTGTACCTTTTCAGTTAAGAATAATAATAAAAAGATTGAAATAAAATTATTTGAAAAAGTATGCAGTTCCAGTCTTCGCGGCTTGTACGTTATAGATGAAAATACTGTTTGGGCAAGCGGCTCAGGTGGTACAGTATTACTTACAACTGATGGAGGTGAAACTTGGAATAATATTTCTGTTAAAGGTGCTGAAGAAAACGATTTCCGGAGTATCCATGCCTGGGATGATCAAAAGGCTTTGGTTTTTGGAGTAGCCGGTCCTGATTTTGGATATCTGACAATAAACAGTGGCAAATCGTGGGAAGTTGTATACAGTGACACAACTTCAGGATTGTTTTTTAACAGCCTGAAGTTTGCAAATGAAAAAACCGGACTGACTATTAGCGATGCAGTTGATGAAAAACCATTTTTAATTAAAACAGAAGATGGTGGATATACATGGAAACGCATATTAAACATTCCTGATGCTATAAAAGGTGAAGCCAATTTTGCGGCATCAAACACCTGCATTGAATTTTTACCTTCAGGTAAAGCCTGGATTATTACAGGAGGAAAGACGGCACGTGTATTTTACTCTGAAAATTTTGGTAAAAACTGGGATGTAACAGTAACACCAATGGTGCAGGGAACTCCTTCTTCAGGTATTTTTTCAGTTTCATTTAAAAATGACCGGGAAGGAGTAATCGTTGGCGGCACCTTTGACAAACCGGAGCTAAATGAAAAAATTTCTGCTTACACAACTAATGGTGGGAAAACATGGAATCTTTCAGAAAAGATGCCGGCAGAATACAAGTCATGTGTACAGACGTTTAATGTTGGAGAAAATCAATATTATATTGCCATTGGTAAAACAGGTTGTGATATTTCAATGGATAAAGGAAAAAACTGGGATTTTTTATCCGAGGATGGATTTTATACTATCAGGATGGTTCCGGGAAAACCAATTGGATATGCTGCCGGGAGCAATGGCAGGATTGCAAAAGTCAGAATCAATATTTAAAATAGCATAAACAAATAAACTGTATATAACTTCCAATATCCTGAAATAAATAAAATCTGTAAAAACAGGTTCTTCTTTTCAAAGTCGGGAGCCATTAAAAGAAATGAATTACCTCGCAGCAAGTTAACGAAGTATCAAATTTGGATTTTATTATTTACGATGCAAGTATCGGATTATTAACTCATTTATCCCGATAGGCTTTGCTATCGGGATTCCTTCAACATACAAATTTCAATGCACTGCTTTTTTGAAATCTGTGTTTCACGAATAAACCGGAATTTCAAATTAATATTATTTTATATGTTCAGCTAATCGAAAAATTAATTCGATTGGGAAATTAGAAATTCAATTGACTTAAATTTATTCCTTGAAAACATAAACAGAAAACGTGACTAAATATTTGCTGCAGGTTTTAATCTTAATAAATACAATGCACTGTTTGGCCCAGCCGACAGAAATTTTAGGGACTGTTACAGAAAAAAGTAACGGAAAGCCTATACCTTATGCCAATATATTTTTTGCCGGGACATATATCGGTACAACTACAGATATAAACGGGTATTACAGCCTGACAACTTCAAAACCCGGAAATATTATAGAAATTTCAGCTATTGGATTTATTAAACAAATGAGGCCTGTTGTAATAGGGCAAAAAAATAATATCGATTTTGCATTGGAAGAAGAAGTTTTTAACATAAAAGAAGTGGAAGTTACACCTGGCGAAAATCCGGCTATCCCTTTGTTCAGAAAAATAATTGACAACAAAGAAACGAATGAGCCCAAAGGATTGCCATCGTGGCAAAGCAGGATTTATGCCAAAACTGAAATCGATGTAAAGAATGTAAAAAGCTCGCTTCGCAATAAAAAATTATTATCGCAATTCGATTTTGTTTTCGATTATATTGATTCGCTGGAAATTAAAGGCAAAACTTTCCTTCCGGTTTTTTTTAACGAAACTGTATCAAATTATTATCACGACAGTGAGTCAGGTAAGGATAGAGAAGAAATAATTGCCAATCAGGGATCAGGGATGACGGTAGATATGTATTCGCAATTTACGGGCAAAATGTATGAAGACATCAATATTTACGATAACTATATCACACTTTCCGATATTGGTTTTATATCGCCGTTAAATAATCTTGGATTACAATTTTATAAATATTACCTCCGCGATAGTGTATTAAACGGTGAATCAAAAATTTATGAAATTTCCTTTCACCCCAAACTTCCTCAGGAGCCTGTATTTAAAGGTAAATTTTGGGTCGAGGACGGAAGTTATGCAATAAGTAAACTGGAGATGCAACTTTCGGAAAAAGCCAATGTAAATTTTGTAAATAACCTTCAGTATTCTGTAGAATTTCAAAAAACCGAAGGAAGGTGGACTCCAAGGAACGAATCGGTAATTGCTGACGTGGATATCCAAAAAAACAAGGATTCCGAGAAACTTGGTATTATCGTCCGGAAAACAAACATTTACGATGATTTCAGGTTTGGTGAAGTTTCGGAAATGATTGAGAAATTCAAAGAGCCTATCATCGTTGCCCGCAATGTGATGGATAAAACCGACCAATACTGGGATGAAATACGCCCAGTTGAATTACAGCAGCGGGAAAAAAACATTTATTTTATGGTCGATTCCATAAAAAATGTAAGGCTTTATCACACGGTTGCCGAATATGTTTATATGTTTTATTATGGTTATCGCGACCTTGGGAAAGTAGAGCTTGGCCCTTATTATTACCTGTACAGCCATAATTTACCGGAAGGTTCACGATTCCGGCTGGGAGCCCGTACAACTTATAAATTCGATAAAAACCTGCGGTTAAATGTTTATAGTGCTTATGGCACAAAAGACCGGAAATTCAAGTACGGAGGAGGTTTCGAATATTATTTTTCAGTTAAGCCTCTTAGCCTGGTGGCATTTCAGATGCAACACGACCTTGAGATGTTGGGAAAAAGCAGCAATGCCTTTAATGAAGAAAACATTATGACAACCCTGTTAAGTAAACGGGTAAATTCAAAATTCAACATGGTTGATAAATATGAATTTACTGCCCAGAAAGAATGGAAGCAGGGGCTGATTAACGAAATGTCGGTTTCTATACAAAAAATTTCAGGCTCTCCAAATGTGCCGTTTGTAAGTCAGGATGGAAATATTGTTCCATCGGTAAGGAGTACCGAACTCCACCTTGGATTACGATACGCTCCGGGAGAAGATATAATCCAGGACAATTTTGAACGAAATTCATATGCCAATTACGATCCTACATTTACATTGAATATTACCAAGGGTTTTAAAGGAATTTTTGGTGGTGATTATAATTTTCTGAGCTTGAATGCGGGCTTGTCGGATAAACTGGTTTTAAACCCTGTGGGATATAGTAATTATTATATCCAGATTGGGAAAATATGGGGCGAAGTGCCTTTTCCTTTCCTGAAAATTCATGAAGGGAATGAAACCTATGCATTCGACATTAACGCCTTTAACCTGATGAATTATCAGGAATTTGTCAGCGACACATATGCCAGCATCTTCTGGGATCATCATTTTACAGGATTTTTTCTTAACAAAATTCCGTTATTCAGGAAGCTTAAATGGCGTGAAATTATCGGAGCCAAAGTGCTTTTGGGGAGTTATAATATTGAAAAGCACAATAATATAAATCTTCCTGGAAATATGAAAGGGCTGGAAAAACAACCATACACTGAATTTTCTGTAGGACTGGAAAACATTTTTAAAATTATCAGAGTTGACGGCGTTTGGCGGTTTAATTATAACCGGCAATCGGATAATCAGTTTGGATTATTTATATTATTACAGCTTTCGCTTTGATTATATTAACAGAAAAGCCGCATCAAATTTAAAGCGGCTTTTCTGTTTAATACATTCTTTATTAAATTAATTTCCAACCGGTACGGTATTTATAATGAAGTTTAGCCGATGCAGCTCCGTCTTCATCGTCAATAAATGTTTCGGTTGCAGGATCCCATTTAATGGTTCGTTGCAGGTCGCAGGC